>CAZZGM010000001.1:0-2860 GCA_964653955.1 uncultured Bifidobacteriaceae bacterium
CAGCGTGATGAGGTTGAGCGATCCGTTGTGCCGCACCAGCACGGCCGGCGTGCCCGTGCCAGCCAGGCGTCCGCCGGTCACGACGTCCTCCGTGAGCAGCGTGCCCTGGACATCGAGGATGGCCTTGTCCTCGATGGTCTTCACCTCGATGTTGTTGGCCAGCGGCATCGTCCAGGCGCTGTCGTCGTAGGTGTTGAGCGCCGGATCCGGGTAGGTCTGCTTCTCGATCAGCGTCTTGGCCAGGCGGCCGTACGGCTGGTCGAGTTTGACGATGTAGGAGCCGGCGGGAAAGGTGCCGTCCTTGACGGTGATGTCCGACGTGGTGCGGTGGACCTCGATGGCCTGGCGGCGCAGCAGGTTCACGACACGATCCACCTGCGTCTGGTCGCGCTGGCCGGCGGGAATGACGAAGCCGTGCGGCGCGCGGTCGCGGCCGGCGGCGACGCCGTTGAGCGACTTGCGATAGAAGTTCTCGACCATCATCGACGGGAAGGTCGACGCCAGTTCGAGTGCCGTCAGCACGCCCGTCTGCGCGTAGTTGACGGAGTTGCGGATGGACCAGTCCACCTCGCCCACCGGGGCCGGGTTCGGCCGGTACCACTGGCGCGTCGTCTGCGGTCCCTGGATGCGTGCCTTCTTGGTGTTGGCACCGCCCTGGTTGAAGATTTCGTACATCCGCAGCATGCCGTTGTGGTTGGCGGCGGCAAAGCCGAGATAACCGGGCGACCACATGTCGACGAAGCCGAAGTGCCACACGCCGGGCATGCCGTAGCTGGTGAGCTTGTTTACCTCGTAGGTGGCGAAGAACGGCAGTTCCGTGTAGAGCAGCGGATCGAGGTTGGCGTTCTGCGGCGGCTGGCCGCTGAACGTGTAGAGCAGCGTCTGGGCTTCGTGCAGGTCGTGCCACACGGGCGGCACCCAGTGGAGGTACCACTCGATGTGCGCGCGCAGCGAGTCGACGCCGTAGTTGATGTCGCGGTTGTTGTCGTGGAAGACGTACTTGCCCCAGTAGGGCGGGCCGCCGTAGTTTTCGCCGCCGTCGTAGGCCTCGTCGATCTTGTAGGCGTAATACCAGTCCACGTAGCGATCGCGTCCGTCCACGTCGGTGGCGGGCGTGATGCTGACGATGACGTTGTCGCGAATCTGTCTCGTCGTGGCATCTTCGCCGACGGCCAGGCGGTAGCCGAGTTCGATGACGGTTTCCGGCGGACTGGTTTCGCCGCTGTGGAGACCGGCGGTGACGTGGTAGTGCGGCTTGGTCGCGGCAATCAGCGGGCGGGCTTCGGCTTCGCTCAAGCCGCGCGGGTCGGCCAGCCGCTTGAGGTTGCGGCGGTTGGTTTCGAGCGCCTTGATGTTGGCTTCCGAACTGATGAACGCCACGATAATGTCGCGGCCTTCTTCGGTTTTGCCGACGGTGTCCACCTTGACGCGGCCCGGCAGCGCCTGCTGGAGCGCGCGGAAATAGCGGTAGGCATCGGCTGTGTAGGTGAGCTTCTTCTCGGTGCCGATGTGGTAGCCGAGCACGTCCTTTGGCGTCGGGACCCCCTGGCGCCGGGGCAGGTGGTCCACCAGCGGCGACAGGTACTCGGGCCGGGTGGTGGCCTGCTTCACGAACGCCGCGAAGTCGGTGTCGGGCGTCGTGGCGCTGCCGGCCGCCTGCCGCGCGGCCTGCTCGCCCGCAGGGGCGGCCAGCGGCGCGGTTTCGGGGGCGCGGGACTGTCCTGCCAGCCCGGCGCTGAGGGCCAGCGTGGCCACTGTCCCGGTAACGAGCGCCGAGAGGCTGAGCCAGCCAGGTCCGCGGCGTTTCATGGTTCTGCTCCTTTTTTCCGTGAGAGACGGGAGAATCGGCCCGAAAACCGTTGAGTGGTGCCGTGACGGACGATAGAATCCCACCGCCTCGGACCGAGCCTATGATCAGTGTTGCCGCAATTCGAATGCAGCAGTTCGGCGTGCAATTCTATCAAGCCTCCCTTTCGGCTGGTGACATCGACAAGCTGGTGCGTTTCGAAGTGCTCAGCTATACCGATCAGGCCGGCGTACGGGGCGGGAGCCGGGCCGCCCGATCGAAAATCAACTGGGACCTGCTCGAGCGGCGCATCGCCTCCAGCGAGAAGGCCTACCAGCGCCAGATCATCCGCAAAAAAATCGACGAGCTGGTCCAGTACTACGAGCAGTGCCGCCAGGCACGCGATCTGCCGTCCATCCCCGGCGCGGTCATCATCTCGGCGGACGAGAAGCTGGCGTTCGAACCGGTCGAGGCCGGCAGCCGCCTCGGGCGCCTGAAGGTGCCCGAGCGCGAGGGCGTGTTGCGCGCCATCGACGGACAACACCGCCTGCTGGCCCTGCACGCCGACATCGATCGGTTTGGCGACGAGCCTTTTACGGTGCCCGCCATCATCTTCGACCGGCTCCCCGAAGATCACATCGTCCAGATGTTCGTGACGATCAATGCCAAGCACACGCGGCTGAACGCGTCACACCTGGTGACGCTGTCGGGCCGGCAGTTGTATCGCGACGAAGCGCTGGCGGCTGCCCACGACGTGGTGCGGGTGCTCAACGAGAAAGCGGAGTCGCCGCTCCACGGCGATATCAAGCTGCTGGGCGTGGGGAAGGGACGCGTGGCGCAGGCGCCGCTGGCGCAGGAACTCAAGAAGCTGTTTGCCGATGTCGAGGCGCTGGGCGGCCCCCGCAAGGCCGAGGCGTTCCGCGAAGACGCCAAGCGGTTCTTCGTGAACTACTTCAAGCAGGTGGCCAGCATCTTCGAGCCGGCGTGGAACGGCCGGAAGTACAGCATCAAGTCGGCCTCGGCGCTGCGCGCCTTCATCCGCGTGGCGCCGGACGTGATCGAGAAGAGCGACCA
>CAZZGM010000001.1:2870-10379 GCA_964653955.1 uncultured Bifidobacteriaceae bacterium
CGACCAGCAGCATGCCGACCGCGCCGACTGGCGCGCCATCGGCCGCGTGATTTCGCCCTGGGGCCGCCGCATCGGCTCGCTGCGGTTCGAAACCAACGGCGCGTGGAAGCGGCAGGGGACCACGGTCGATGGCCTGGCCAAGGAACTGCGCCTGGCGCTGCAGTACCCGGAGGCTTGAGGGAGAGGCGAGATCTCGTGATCTGGTGATCTCGTGAGGTGGTGAGCTGGAGATCTGGAGAGGAATGCGAGCGTGCCGTCTCGAGGCGATTCAGACGCGGCCGTGCGTGAAAGAACAACGCCCCTGTGTGACGAACGGACCCTTCGCCAGGCCCTTCGATCGCACAGGGGCGTTTCGTTCTGATGCCGAGGTCAATTGTTCCCGGTGACCTCGACGTGTCGGAATGTCATTACTGGAAGAGAGTCCAGAGCGCTTCCCAGAAGGTGTCCCAGAAAGGCCGTGAACATTCGTACGTAAAACAAGCCGGGTTCTGGAAGCCGTTACCGAAGATTGAATCCATACCGTGTCCTTCACCTGAATGAGCACTGCGGGGGATGACGGTGCGAATTGTGCCGCCAATTTATCAATCGCTGTCAGCGCGCGGCAAGCTGAGCCGGACGGGCTCGGAGCAAGACCGACGTCGAGAATGGTGTGGCGCGAGGCGGCTCGGTACGGGTGTGAGATCGACGTGCGGGAGGGGCGAAGTGAGGGCGATTCGAAGTGAGGGATAAAAGATGTCGCCAGTCTGGCTCCCCCCAGGCACCTGCGGAACAGTACCGCAGGTGACAAACTGGCGACGGTCCTGCAATAAACAAGGTCCGTGCCGAACCGGCGCCGTGCGAAATTGGGCCGGAAACCCTGTATCGATGCCGGCAATGCGCACCGGAGGCACGCCCGTCACCCTACAAGCTCGTGCGCGGAATTACGTTTTTGTGCCGGGTTGTGCACGCCCAACGGCGGCTACCGTCACGCCTTCCGCCTCCAGGGTACGGCGGATGGCGGCGGCCAACGCCGCTGCGCCCGGCGTATCGCCGTGGACACAAATGGTGTCGGCCTCCAGCGTCAGGTCGTGGCCTTCCACCGTCGTGACCAGGCGTGCCGTAGCCATGCGCACCGCCCGCGCCACCACGGCCGCTTCGTCGTGAATGACGGCCCCGGGTTGCGTGCGGGATACCAGCGACCCATTGGCGTGGTACGCACGATCGGCAAACACCTCCGCGGCCACCGCCAGTCCATGCCGGCGGCCGGCGTCGAGCAGGGCCGAGCCGGGGAGGCCAAAGAGCACGAGGCCGCCATCGACCGAGGCCGTCGCGCGCGCAATCGCCTCGGCCAGGGCTTCGTCGCGGCACGCCATGTTGTACAGCGCGCCATGCGCCTTCACATGCTGCAGGCGCACGCCCTGCGCGGCGGCGATCGCGGCCAGCGCGCCAATCTGATAGACGACGAAATTTTCGACCTCGCGAGGCTGGCAGCGCAGGTCGCGCCGGCCGAAACCGGCGAGGTCGGGGAAGCCGGGATGAGCGCCCACCGCCACGCCATGCGCGCGCGCCAGTTGGACGGTGTCGCGCATCACGCCCGGGTCGCCCGCATGGAAGCCGCAGGCGATGTTGGCCGACGTCAGCGCCGGCATCAGCGCGCCATCGTCCCCCATCTTCCAGGCGCCGAACGACTCGCCGACATCTGAATTGAGATCCATTCTCATTTTCTGCTTGACCTCCCGTTTCCGCCGGGGCTACCCTTCTTGAGTCAAGTTGAGACTCAGTCTCACTTCGCTTGACAATCGTTTTGCCGGTCCCACCAGGGGCATTCGCTGCCGGGCACATGCCCGGAGTGGTCCCCAGGGGGGCCGGTGCCGCCCCCGGCCGCCGGGTGCCCGTTACCAGAGACGCTGCTGGAGGGCGTGCGCCAGGTCAGGCCGGAGGCGGCACCCGCCCTGCTCCTCACTTCCGCTGACGGCGCTGATACAGGTACGACACCCCAACCAGCAGGACGCCGAGCACCAGGAAGCCGATGACGCGGTAGATGCCGCCGAGCGCCGACAGGTCGACGAAAAACACCTTCAGCACCGTCAGTCCGATGGTGAAGATGCCCAGCCAGCGCAGCGACGCCAGCGAACGCCACAACCCCACCACGATCAGCAGCGTGCCGTAGAGTCCCCACGCCAGCGAACGCGACAGTTCTCGCGCCAGGCGCGCGCGGACGTCACCGGTGCCCGGCCAGTAGGCGTCGACTTCCGCCGAAATCCACAGCAGCGTGAAGACGGTGGCCACCGTGTGCAGCACCAGCGGTACCAGCCGTTCGCCTTCGGTCCGCACATCGCGGCGCCAGTGCCAGGCCAGGCCGTAGCACACCAGCACCAGCACCGCCGTCGCGGCAGCGCGATCGTTCCAGAAGAAGGCGCCTGCCGGCCCCATCGCAAACGCCTCGGCCAGACGCCCGGCGGCCAGTGCCAGCAGCACGAGTCCACCGGCGCGGAACGGCAGGTTGTTGGCCTTGAGCCCCACCCAGGCCGCAACCGCTCCTTCCACCGCCCAGGCAATCACCACCACGCGGCCGTCGAACTGCTGCGCCAGCGCCATGGCCATCAGCGCAAACGCGAGTCCCGCGGCGTGGAGCGCGGCCACCGTGTCGCGCCGTTCATAGAAAAACCAGAGAGCCGCGCTGGCCATCGACAACACCGCACCGGTGCCGCCCAGCCAGCGCGGGTACGGGCCTTCGAGCACGGCCACGAGCACACCGTAGAGACCAATGAGTGTGGCGTGCATCAGCAGCAGATCGCCCGTGCCCAGACGGCGCTCCTGCCGCGTGGAGCGATCCACCATGGTGAGCACGTGCATACCGCCAATGGCCGCGGCCGTGACGATGTTGGGCCACAGCCATGAGGTACCGCGCGGTACTTCGACGAACGCCAGCAGCGGCAGGTAGCCCGCCAGCAGTACCGGCAGTCGCCACCAGGGTGAGTCACGTTCCGCCGTGACGAAGAGTGCCACCAGCGTGCCGACAATGAGGTAGACGTGCAGGGCGGGCGGGTGTGTGAACGTCACGGCCACTGCTGCCGCGTGATACAGCACCGGCGTCGTCCACAGCACCACGGTCACGATGCGCGCGACGTGACCCGGTTGTGCGCGCACCGTGCGCAACATCGTCAGGAAGAGCAGGCAGTAGACCGTGAGCCACGCCAGCACCCGGCTCCACTGGCTGTCGGTGAAATGCTGGGCGGCCCACGCGCCCACAGTGAGCACGGTCGCGCCGTACGCGAGCGGCGCCAGTGCCGGCCATGCGTGCCGCCGCACCAGCCACAGGACGCCCGCACCCAGCAGCAGGACGTAGCCGAACAGCAGGTCGGCATTGGGACGGTCCGCGCCAATCAGGAAGGGCGTGCCGTAGCCGCCGGCCGTGGCCAGCACGGCCAGCGACAATGCGCGGCCGCGATCGGCCAGCCACGTGGCCCCGAGCGTGATGACCGTCATGGCCGCAAACGCGGACGAGGTGCCGATCAGCGCATAGAAATCGAACGCGGCATACACCGACAGATACAGCGCCACGACACCCGTGCCGGCCAGGGCGAGGCCAAACGTGCGGAGGCTTTGTGCCGTTCGCCAGCCCCCCGCCACCAGCGCACCACCTGAAAGGAGACCCAGCACGACGCGTCCGGTGGCGGTGACCCACTCGTTGTCGAACGCGTACTTCAGGAAGAAGGACACGCCGAAGAGCAGGATGGCCACGCCGGCGTACAACAACCACCGGCCGCCCACCCGTGCTTCGAGATCGTCCGGCGGCACATCGTCCGCCAGTGGATGCGGAGCCGCCGCCGGCGGTTCAACCGCGTCGAGTGGCGGCAGGTCCGTTGGCGGCGTGGGCGGATCTATTGGTCGATCCGAGGGCTGCGTGTCGCCAGGTCCCGCCATCGTGTCCGGTGCGCCTGCCGCGGGCCACGAAGACGCCGATGACGGGACGGATGGTGGTGTGGAGATCGAGTCCGGCGCCGGGGACGTGGCAGACGCCGGTTCTGGAGTGGGAGTAGCTACGGACGCAACTGGTGCCGTTCCGCCTTCGGCCTTTTGCCTTCTGCCTTCTTCGAGCATCGCCACTCGGGCTCGAAGGTCGGCCACCTCGCGCGCCAGCCGTAGCGAGCGGGCAAAGCTCCAGATTGGCAGGACAAGGAACAGGCCGATTGACGACAGCCCGAGCACCAGCGCCATCATTCCCAGCACGGCCGAAAGTGTGACACGGATCGGGCGCGGCCGTGTGCGTCAGGCGTGCGGACCTGCAGCGATCTGCACGACTGCACCACGTTCGTCCGGGCTCAACGCTGGTTGTTGGCTGCGGTGCCGGACCTGTTCCGCAGCGCGGCTCAGGTGCAGATGGTGAGGAGCATGGCCTTCTGCGCGTGCAGACGGTTTTCGGCCTGGTCGAACACCACCGACGCGGCCGACTCCAGCACCTCGTCCGTCACTTCTTCGCCGCGGTGCGCCGGCAGGCAGTGCATGAACAACGCATCGGGTTTCGCGACGCCCATCAGCGTCTCGTTCACCTGATAGCGGCTGAACTTGCGGGTGCGCTCGGCGTACTCGACTTCCTGCCCCATCGACGTCCACACATCGGTGTACACGGCGTCCACGTCGCGGACGGCCGCCTTCGAATCGGTAAACGTCGTGAGCACGGCACCGTGGCGCGCAATGTGTGCGGCCTGTTGCACCACCTCGTCCGGCAGCTCATAGCCCTGTGGCGTGGCCACGTTCACGGAGAGGCCGAGCATCAGCGCCGCGTGCACGAGCGACGTGCACACGTTGTTGCCGTCGCCGACAAACGCCAGGCATCGCCCGTCATAGCGGCCCTGCCAGCGTTCCTGCAGCGTCAGCATGTCGGCCAGCGCCTGACAGGGATGTTCTTCGTCCGACAGCGCATTGATGACGCTGAGGCGCGGCGTCGTACTGGTGATTTCCAGGAGGCGGCTCTGCGCGTAGGTGCGGATGACGACGGCGTCCAGCCAGCGTTCGAGGTTGCGGGCCACGTCTTCCAGCGGTTCGCGGTCGGCGTGCATCACGTCCGCGGGAATTTCAACGATGTCGCCGCCGAGTTCGCGGACGCCAATGGTGAAGGTCACGCGCGTCCGGAGTGACGGCTTCTCGAAGAGCAGCCCGACGTGCCGGTGGGCAAGGGCGGTGGCCGTGGGCGCCGAGGCGCCCTGGCGTCGTTCGCGCTTGAGCCTGGTGCCGAGTTCGAGCGTCGACTCGAGCTCGGCAGGCGTGAAGTCGAGAATGGAGAGGAAGTTGCGGGCCATCGGTTGTCGGTCTCCGTCCGGCTGATTCCGGAGCTCACGTGAGTTGACTGCGCCAACGGCACCGCACGGCTCGAACGATGCCGATGTCAGGCGGATCGCCGCCGATCGAGATTACGCCGCGATGCGTAACACGAGGGTACTGAGGGTTAAGTGCGGTACTCGGCGTTGATGCGCACGTACTCGGCCGTGAGGTCGCACGTCCACACGGTGGCCGTGTGTGATCCACCCGTGCCGAGGTTGATCTCGATGTCGATGTCCGTGCCCTTCAGGTATGCCGCGGCCTGCGCGGCACGTTCGTCGAACGGGCGGCCGTCTTCGAACAGCACGGCCGGGCCAATGCGCACGCGCGCGTGCTCCAGCACGAACCGTGCGCCGGAACGTCCCGCGGCCGCGACCAGCCGGCCCCAGTTGGGATCGCCGCCATGCACGGCCGTCTTCACGAGGGGCGAGTTGGCAATGGCACGGGCGGCCGTCCAGGCGTCGCCGTCGGACGCGGCACCGGCCACGGCGATCGACACCAGCTTGGTGGCGCCTTCACCGCCGCGGACAATGCCCAGCGCCAGTTCGTGAGCGACAGCGCGCATGCCTTCGAAGAGCGCGGGGTAGAGCGTTTCGTCCACCTGCACGCCGCTGGCGCCGTTGGCCAGCGCAAACACGCAGTCGTTGGTGGACGGTTCGCCGTCCACCGTGATGGCGTTGAACGTGTAACGGCAGGCGTCCGACAACGCCCGCGCCAGCATGGCCGGGTCCACCGCCGCGTCGGTGGTGAGATAGCCGAGCATGGTGGCCATGCGCGGCTCGATCATGCCCGAGCCCTTGGCCATGCCACCGACATGGAACGTGCCGACGTCGGTGACGACGCTCACGGCCGCTTCCTTCGGGAACGGATCCGTGGTCATGATGCCGCGTGCCGCGTTGCTGGCACCGTCGGCTGACGCCGCCGCCACGGCGCCGGGAATGCCCTGACGGATGGCGTCCATGTTCAGGTTCACGCCAATCACGCCGGTCGAGGCCACCAGCACTTCCGTGGGCGGGCAGCCCAGTGCCGTTGCCGTGAGCCGGGTCATCTCGCGCGCGTCGGCCATGCCCTGCGGACCCGTGCAGGCGTTGGCGCAGCCGCTGTTGGTGATGATGGCCCGCGCGCGTCCGCCGCTGGCCGCGAGATGTTCCTGGCTGACGAGCACCGGCGCGGCCTTCGCCAGATTGGTCGTGAAGACGCCCGCTGCCGACGCCGGCATGGCGGAGGCTACCAATGCCATGTCTGGCCGGCCGTTGGCCTTGATGCCGCAGTGCAGGCCGGCGGCCGTGAACCCGGCCGCCGCGGTAACGCCGCCAGTGGCGCGTTCAATACGCATGGGCGGCGACCTCGGCGGCAGGTTCGGCATTGGCTGCCGCGTACACGAACGATGGACGGCTCTCGTCCAGTGGCAGGATGAGCGCTGTCTGGCCGCACGAGCGAAACAGCGGGCACGTGGCGCAGTCGTGCGCGATCTTCTCGGGCACCCACGTGTGCGGCACCATCGAGAATCCCAGGTGCACGAAAAACGCCGGGTCGTGCGCGAACGCGCACAGACGATCGAAGTCTTCACGGCGCGCGCGTGCGGCCAGCGCGTCGACCATGCGCTGAGCCAGACCCAGGCCGCGCGCCTGTCGATCGACGACGAGCGAGCGGACTTCGGCCACATCGGCTGACAGCGGCGCCAGTTCGGCGCAGCCCACCAGTTGCCCATCGCGTTCGGCCACGACGAAACGCGGTGCGTGAACGCTCAGGTCCGGCAGCGCTCGCGGCAGCAGATGACCCTCCCTGGCGTGTGCGTCGATGAGCGCCAGCAGCGCCGGCGCATCGGCCGGCGTTCCCGCGCGCAGCACCGCCCGCTCGTCGTCCACCACCACCGTTACCCTCAGCCTCGTGGTCATTTCCCGGCCTCCGTCAGCGCCCGATCCAGGATGCCGACGGCTTCGTCCACGTCCGCCTTCGTCACGATGAACGGCGGCAGCATGCGGACGACGCGCTCTGCGGTACGGTTGACCAGCAGGCCGTGTTCCAGCGCGAACTGCACGATGGGTTGCGCGTCGATGGTGAGCTCGAGTCCGCGCATCAGGCCGGCGCCGCGAACGCCCTGCACGATGGCGTGGCGCGCGACGAGTTCCTCTAGACGCTGTCCGAACCAGGGGCCGATCTCGCGTACGTGGCCAATGAGACCGCCGCCCGCGTAAGGAACGGCCT
>CAZZGM010000001.1:10389-14136 GCA_964653955.1 uncultured Bifidobacteriaceae bacterium
GCCTCGGCCGTGCCGGTGAGCTGCTCGATGACGTAGAGCGCCGCTCGCGTGGCCAGAAGATTTCCACCGTACGTCGTGCCGTGATCACCGGCAACGATCTGCGCGGCCACCTTCTCGCTGACGAGTGCGGCTCCGACGGGGATGCCCGAACCAATGGCCTTGCCCACGGTCACGAGGTCCGGCTGCCAGCCGAACGCCTGATGATGGAACGCGTGTCCCGTCCGCCCGAGGCCGCTCTGGATTTCATCGGCAATCAGCAGCGTACCGGTGTTCCGTGTGACGCGCGCGATGGCTTCGGCAAATGCCGGTGACAGCGGACGCACTCCGCCTTCACCCTGAATGGGCTCGGCAATGATGGCGGCCGTTTCGTTGGTCACCGCTGCTTCGAGCGCGGCAATATCGTCTGGCGCCACGAACGTGACGCCCGGGATGAGTGGGCCGAACGGCTCGCGATAGTGGGGGTTGGCCGTGACGGACAGGGCCCCCATCGTGCGTCCAGAGAAGCCATGCTCGAGCGCGACGAAACGGGTGCGCGTGGTGATGCCCTGCGAAAACCAGTAGCGGCGCGCGAACTTCAGGCACGCTTCCACGGCTTCGGTGCCGCTGTTGCAGAAGAACGCACGCTGAAGACCGGAAAGCGCGGCCAGCCGCGCGGCCAGGCGGCCCTGCAGCGTGTGGAAGTACAGGTTCGAGGTGTGGATCAGGGTCCGCGCCTGATCGGCGACCGCGTCGGCCAGTCCTGCGTGACCGTGTCCGAGGACCGCTACGCCAATGCCCGACAGGAAATCCAGGTAGGCGCGGTCGTCGGCATCGTACAGGCGGCACCCCTCACCACGGACCAGCACCACCGGCTGCCGCTTGTAGGTCTGCAGTACATGCTGCGCCTCAAGCGCCTGCACTTCCGTCGTCGTCAAGCTCGTCGTCATGGTGTCACCCGCGTTCCTGGTTCCTGCCCTTTCGTTCGTGCCGGTGCCTCCAGCACCCGCCGCAGCGCGCCTACATCGTGGCCACTGACAATGCGTACGTCGCGTACGCCGCGGCGCGCGGCGGTGAGGCAGGCGGCGAGTTTGGCCACCATGCCGGCGTTGACGGTGCCTGCCTTCACCAGCGCGCGCACGTCGCGGGCGTTCAGTGAGGGCACGGTGGCGCCGTCTGCATCCAGTACGCCGGCGGTGCCCCCGGCAATGACCAGCCGCGTCACACCCAGCCGCGCGGCAAGGCTTCCGGCCAGCGTGTCGGCGTTGACGTTGAACAGCTCGCCGGACTTCGAGGCGCCAATGCACGCGATGACCGGTACGAATCCGCGCGAGGTAAGGGTGCGTATCAGTGCGGGCGGTGTATTGCCTGTTGGCTCGCCGACGAGACCGAGATCGACCGTCTCGCCGTTCGTGGCGCGGAACGGGCGCGCTTTGCGCACGGGAGCGACGTCTGCATCGGCGCCCGTGAGCCCGACCGCGCGTCCGCCGCTGGCGTTGATTGCGGCAACGAAGCGCGTGTTGATGGTGCCGGCCAGCACCGCCACGACGATGTCGAGCGTAGGTACGTCGGTAATGCGCAGGCCATCCACCTGGCGTTTGGCAATGCCGGCCGAGGCCAGCGCCGCATCGATCTCCCGGCCGCCGCCGTGTACGACCACCAGCGGCGTCGCCACACGAGCGAGCGCGCGCGCCATGGTCGTGAGCCTGGCCTTGTCCTCCAGCAGTTCGCCGCCGAGCTTGACGAGCGTCAGGTTCACAGCAGACCTGCCGGCTCGTCGAGACCGAACATCACGTTGAAGTTCTGCACGGCCTGACCGGCCGCGCCTTTCACGAGGTTGTCGAGCACGCTCACGACGAACACGCGTCCGCCGGCTTCGTCCACTTTCCAGCCGACGTCGCAGAAGTTCGTGTGCGCGACGTGCTTGATTTCCGGCAGATCGCTGCCCGTGATCCGCACGAACGGCTCCTGGCCATACGCGGTCTCGAACGCCGCCGCCACCTGGCTGGCGGTCACACCGGGCTGCAGCCGCGTGTGCACGCTGGCCATCAGTCCGCGATCGAGCGGCACCAGGTGTGGCACGAACGTCACCAGCCGGCCCCCGAGGGCCTGTTCCATTTCCGGCGTGTGCCGGTGGCCGAACACGCCGTATGCCGACACGCTGCCGTGGTTCTCGCAGAAGTGCGTGCGGTCCGTCGGGGCCTTGCCGGCCCCCGAGATGCCCGACTTCGCATCCACGACAATGTCGGCGCCAGGCGCCAGCAGGCCGGTGCGCGCGAGTGGCACCAGCGCGAGGAGCGCGGCGGTGGGGTAGCAGCCCGGGTTCGACAGCAGCCGGGCCGTACGGATGGCCGGTCGTTCGAACTCCGTCAGGCCATAGGCGGTACCTTCCGGCAGCGCGCCCGTAGCCGGATACCAGCGTGTGCGCGCCTCCTCGTCCTGCAGACGGTAGGCGCCCGACAGATCGATCACCCGCACGCCGGCCGCCAGCAGTTGCGGCGCCACGTCGGCCGACGCGCTTTCGGGCAGTGCCAGAAACACCGCTTCGCAGGCGCCGGCCAGTGCCGGGAGGTCGAGCGGACGCACGTCGCCGTCCCAGATGCGGGCCAGCGCGGGCAACCGGCGCGGCGTGCTGTTGGCCTGCGACGCCGTGGCCATTGTCAGCGTGGCGCCGGGATGCCGGGCCAGCAGGCGTACCAGTTCCTGGCCGGCATAGCCGGTGGCGCCGGCAATGCCGACGCGAATGCCGCCTGCCTGCGTGGCCCCGTTCGACGAAGGTGAAAGGTTCGACATCCTGCCGCCTGGCTCCTCGGTATCCACGCGTTACTCCCCTGTCACGTCCGGGGGCGTACGGTGAAGAGAATATTTATACGAAGTGATTGGAGCGCTGTCAAACGATTTCATAGAGTGGAGCGCCATCGGTGATGTATGCTGATTCGTCTGATTGAATAAATATTCGTTACGCGTTTGTATATTCGAATCATGAAACTCCCTCGTCTGGCAGCCATTCGCGACATCGTGGCCAGCGAAGCCATCCGCAACCAGGAACAGCTGCGGCAACGCCTGGCGGTTCGCGGGTTTGACGTGACGCAGGCGACGTTGTCGCGCGACATCAAGGAAATCGGGCTGGTGAAGCGCGCCGCCGACGGCGCCTATCAGCCCGGCGATGCCGAGCCGGCGCCGGCCCAGCCGGTCGCCGTGCAGGCGCTGTCGCGCGCGCTCACGGAATACCTGGCCGGTGCCGAGGCGGTGCAGCAGCTCGTGGTGCTGAGGACCGGACCCGGCCAGGCGCAGCTGCTGGGCCTGGCCATCGATCGGGCGCGGCTGTCCGGTGTGGTGGGCACCATTGCCGGCGACGACACCATCCTGGTGATTGTCCGCGATGCGCGCCGCGCGCGGGCGCTGGTGCGGCAGCTGGGGCAGATGGCGGGACGTGAGGGAGGCGGGCGATGAACCGGACAATCGACCAACGCGTGGTGGTGGCCTGTTCGGGTGGCCCGCACTAGCTGGCCGTCGTGACGGCCCTGGCACGGACGGGTGCGGAGGTCGTGGCCGTGGCCGTTGGCGTCGGGCAGCGGCGCGAGCTGGACGGCGTGCGTGATCGTGCGCGCGCGGCGGGCGCCGTGCGTTGTCATGTGCTCGACCGCGAGGAGGTGTTTGCCGCCGACATTCTGTGGCCAGCCGTGCGTGCGGGTGTGACTGTGACGCAGCCCGCGTTCGTGTTTGTGGCGCCGGTGCTGGCGCGCGCGCTGGTGGAACTGGCGCACCTGG
>CAZZGM010000001.1:14146-25362 GCA_964653955.1 uncultured Bifidobacteriaceae bacterium
GCCGCGTCACGCCCGATGGTCGCATCCACGTGGTGGCGCAACTGGGCGGCGGGCACCGCTGCAGGACCGCGAGCTCGACCGGCATGGTGAGGTCCTGGCTGACGCCGCCCCTCCGCGCGGCGACGTCGAAAGCGCACCGCTGCCTGCCGTTGAAGGGGGGCACGTGGACGTGTCGTTACTGGGCCGGCAGGTGACGGGCGCTGAATTGCCTGGCGTGTGGGACGAGGTGCCGGAGGACCTGTGGGCGATGACGCGTGCGCCGCAGGCATGCCCGGACGAGCCGGCGCGGCTCGAACTGTCGTTCCTGCGCGGCGTGCCCGTGGCGGTCAACGGCGTGCCGATGCCGCTCGTGGAACTGCTGGACAGCGTCGGCACGATTGCGTCCGCGCATGGTGTGGGCCGGTGCGACGAGGTGTGCCTCGATGCCGGCCGCGTCGCGCGCGTGATGGTCGAAGCGCCGGCGCTCACCGCTCTGCACTACGCATATCGTGCGCTGGCACGTCTGGTGACGCCGGCCGAAGGCGGGATGGTCGACACGGCCACCACGCGCGAATACACGGCCGTGCTCGAGACCGGACAGTGGGACACACCGGCCCGAGCAGCTGCCGCCGCGGCGGTGGATGCCGCGCACGCCGCGGTGTCCGGCGACGTGCGCCTGATGCTGTTCAAGGGCGGCTGTCATGTCGTGGGCCGCCGTTCGGCGCGGTATGATCGCCTTGGCGATCACGCCGACGCGGCCGTCGCGCACGGCGCGTAACACGCGGACGCGGAACCCGGCGTCCGGTTCGACTCGATATCAACGATGTCTCAGCACCTCTGGTCCGGCCGCTTCGATGCGGCACCCGATCCCGCCGCGTTCGACTTCGGCATCTCGTTCCGCTTCGATCGCCGCCTCTTCGAAGACGATGTGGCGGGCAGTCTGGCGTGGGCCGAGGCCCTGCGGGGGGCGGGCGTGTTGAATGACGAGGATGCGGCCGCCATCCATGGCGCGCTCACGGCCATTCTCGATCAGGGGCGCGAGGATCCCGCGTGGGTAAACGGGCCGGACGAGGACATCCACAGCTTCGTGGAACGTCAGCTCGTGGCGCGCATTGGCGATGCCGGACGACGCCTGCACACGGGCCGCTCGCGAAACGAGCAGGTGTCGCTCGACCTGCGTCTCTATCTCCGGCGGCGTATTCCGCTGCTCCAGACCGGACTGCGGGCCGTCATCCGCGCACTCGCGGATCAGGCCGCGGCTGCCGGTGACGCACTGATGCCGTCCTACACGCACCTCCGCCGTGCGATGCCGGTGCTCGTGTCGCACTACCTGCTGAGCCATGCTGCCGCGCTTCGCCGCGATCACGATCGCCTGACGCAGGCCCGCGAGGAGGCCAATGCGCTGCCACTGGGTTCCGGCGCCATCGCGGGAACGGGCTATGCCGTGGACACGGACGCGCTCGCCCGCCGTCTCGGTTTCGATCGCGTGGTGGCCAACAGCATGGACGCCTCGTCGGATCGCGACTTTGCCGCCACGTTCCTTTACGCCTCGGCGCTGACCATGGTCCATCTGTCGCGCATTGCCGAGGATGTCATCCTCTTCACGAGCGAGGAGTTCGGCTTCTTCGAACTGGCCGATCGTTCGGCCACCGGCAGCAGCATGATGCCGCAGAAGAAGAACCCCGATCCATTGGAGCTCGTGCGCGGCAAGGCCGGCCGCGCCATTGGCCATCTCATGGGCCTGCTGGTGACGATGAAGGGGTTGCCGACGGGGTACAACAAGGATCTGCAGGAGGACAAGGAACCGCTGTTCGACGCCGAAGACACGCTGGCGGTATCGACTGCGGCCACGGCGTCCGTGCTTTCGCATCTCACCCTGCGCGCCACGCACACGGGCCGGGCGGCGTCGGGCCTGCTGCTGGCCACCGATGTCGCCGATTACCTGGTGTCGCGTGGCATGCCGTTTCGCCAGGCGCACGAGGTGGTGGGCGCCATGGTGCGGCAGTTGCTCGCGGACGGACGCGACATCGAAGCGTTGTCGCTGGACGAGTGGCAGGTGTTCAGCCCGCTGTTTGCCGAGGACGTCAAGGCACGCGTCACCGCCGCAGCGTCGGTGCGCGCCCGCCGGACGCCACAGTCGACGCATCCCGATGCCGTCGCGGCGCGGCTGACCGAGCTGACCGCCTGGCTCGATGGCCTGGCATAGCCGGCCGATGCGGCCTGCTCCGCACTTCCGCGCCGGTCGAGACGCCGTGCCGGGCCAACTGACGGGCCGTGGACAGGCTGTTTGAACGGCGTCCGGGGCTCTGCTACACTGTGGCGACCTTTTGTGTCCTGCGGTGTACCAACCGGTCAGGCCTGAGCTTCCCACCTTGCGCTGATTTGCTCGGACGGCCTGTGTTCTAGGAACGGTCTTCGGGGGAGTTGCATGCAGCCACGGCAGTATCGGCCTGGCGACGTGCTGGACGATTATTGTCCGCGCGAGCGCCGCATCACGGACCACGCCATCGTGGCCATGGTGGAGGACGACATTCAACGAACGCGCTGCGTCGTCTGCGACGCGGAGCACGAGTTCAAGAACGCGAGGGTGCCAGCCCCGCGAAAGAAGACCGCCACGGCGGCGCTCTTCAACCAGGTGCTCGACACGATGGACGCACCAGCCCGCCGCGTCGTCGCGGCGGCGCAGGCCGAGACACCACAGTCCGAGGCCTCACAAGCCAGCACAGCCTCGCCGGTCGACGCCGATGCCGCGCCCGTCGAGATGGCAGCCGCCGCCGACGTCGAGCCGGAGTCGCCGCCGCCCGCTGCCGAACCTGCTCCTCCTGCGGAGACCGAGGAACGGCCGTTCCGCCGTTCGCTCATTCGCGCCACGCTGCCCCGGCCCGAAGGCCAGCCGCCACCGACGCGCGCGATTCCCGAATTCACCATGCATCAGCCGCTCAACCAGCGCGGCCGCCGTCCCGGTGGCGGTCAGGGCCGCTTCCGCCGCCGCCCGGGTGGCGCGCCGGACAACGGCGGGCCGATGCGGTTTGGCCCGGACGCCGGACACGGCAATGGTAACGGCGCGGGTCATGGCGGACGCCGCCGGCGCCGCAAGAAGCAGCACTGAAGGCGGCACATTTTCCGGAGCCTGACGGGACACGATGAGCGGACAGGGACGCATGCAGGACAAGGTGGGACTCGTGGTGGGCGTGGCCAACCACCGGTCGCTGGCCTGGGCCATCGCACAGGCCGTGGCGGCCGAAGGCGCTCGCCTGGTGCTCACGTATCAGGGGCGATTCGAGTCGCACGTGAACGAACTGGCGGCCACCTTGTCGCCGGTGCCCGACGTGCTGCCGTGCGACGTGCAGGTGGACACCGAACTCGACGCCGTGTTCGAACACATCCGGCAGACCTACGGCGGGCTCGACTTCGTCGTGCACGGTGCGGCGTTCGCGCCGCGTGAAGACCTGACGGGACGATTCGTCCAGACCTCGCGCGAGGGGTTCCGCCAGGCACTCGACATCAGCGCCTACTCACTCATTGCGCTGGCGCGCGGTGCGTTGCCGCTGTTCGAGGCGCGCGGTGGCGGGAGTCTCCTGACGCTGTCGTTTCTGGGCAGCGATCGTGTGTTTCCCAACTACAACGTGATGGGGGTAGCGAAAGCGGCGCTCGAGTCGAGCGTGCGTTACCTGGCCAGCGACCTTGGTCCGCAGGGGATTCGCGTGAATGCCATTTCGGCCGGCCCGGTGAAGACATTGGCCGCGGCCGGTATTGGCGGCTTCTCGTCCATCCTCGGTGTGGTGCGCGAAAAGGCACCGCTGCGCCGCGCCATCGAGTCGTCCGAGGTCGGCAGCGCCGGTGCGTTCCTGCTGAGCGACGCCGCCCGCGGCATTACCGGCGAAGTCCTCCTCGTGGACGCCGGATATCACGTGATGGGAATGTAGGCAGGCAAAGGGCAGAAGGCCTTCTGCCTTTCACCCGTACTTTTCCACGCCAATCCGTTCGTCCGGCACGCCCAGTGCGTGCAGGTCCACACGCACACCGGCCACGAACGCCGGTGGTCCGCACACCAGGCATACGCTGCCGGCGTTGGGCAGCGCCTCGGCCAGCAGCGCACGGTCCACGCGACCACGGCGGCCCGTCCACGGTACGGTTCCGGCGCGCGTCACCGTACACCACAGGCGCACGCGTCCGTCCGCGGCCAGCGCGTCGAGTTCGTTCCGGTACGCCAGTTCTTCAGCCGTCCGCACGCTGTAGACGATGTGCACCACCGGACACTCCGGGCGCGCGAGCGCGTCGACGAGCATGGACCGCAGCGGTGCGATGCCCGTGCCGCCGGCCACCATCAGGAGCCCGCCGTCGCTGGACGTCGGTAGTCCGAACTCTCCGAACGGCCCGTCGATGTCGAGTGGCGTGCCCGGCGCCGCCAGTTCGAGGTGCGGATCGGGACTGCCGCTGTCGTCCACCTGCACGAGCAGTTCGAGATATCCGGTGCGGGCCGATTCGCCGGGAGCGGAAGCAATCGAGTATGGCTTGCGGAGCGGGGTGTCGTGCAGGCCAACCATCACCGCCTGTCCGGCCGTGTAGTCGAACCCGGGGTTTGCAAGCTGCACGCGCAGGATACGTGTGCGAGGCGTGGAACGAATGACCTCGCGAACCGGCAGCGTCACCACGGGCACCTCGGCCTACCGTGCTCCCAGGCCGGCGCCCTGAATCTCGGCATCCGGCAGTTCGCTGCTGGTGGTTCCCACGGCCACGGTGGCAGGTACGGTGCTGGCGGCAGGTGTGGGGTCGGGATGTGCGGGCGTGTCCGCGCTGCGCTCCTGCTTGCGGTTCGTCTTGTCGCGATACATGCGGCTGTCGGCCTTGGCCATCAGCGCTTCGTAGCCGTCACCGTCGTGCGGGAAGATGGCGGCGCCCACCGAGATACCGACCGGGACCAGCCGTCCGGGACGCGCCTCGAACGTGACGGCACCGACGGCCCGCTGGAGTTCGGCCGCCTTGCGTTCGGCCTCGTCGGGACCGCAACCCGAGAGCACGACGACAAACTCGTCGCCCGCATAGCGGATGCAGATGTCGTAGGGACGGATGCCGGCCCTGAGCACGCGCGCCACTTCGCGCAGCGCGCGATCGCCGGCATTGTGGCCGTAGGTGTCGTTGATGTCCTTGAAGTTGTCGAGGTCCATGACGAGCAGCGCCACCTCGGTCCGCATCCGTTCGGCGCGTGCCAGTTCGCGCGACAGATGCAGGAACATGAAGCGCGTGTTCGGCAGGCCCGTCAGCAGGTCGGTGAGCGAATCCTGCTGTGTCTGCTCGAAGACGATGGAGTTGTGGATGACGGCGGAGGCCTGTTCGGACACGCGGTCGATGAGACGGCGGTGGTCGTCGGTGTAGAGGTCGGGTTCGACGTGGTAGAGCGCCAGCGTCCCGATGAAGCGGTCGTTGACCACGAGGGGCGCGACCAGCGCGGACTTCAGGTCGGGCGGGTGTGGTACGCCGGCCGCGTCGAAGTCGGCGCTGGGCCGCGCATTCACCAGCGGCCGGCGATTGCGTGCCACCCAGCCGGTGAGGCCGTGCCCGGCGCGGATGCACATGGCACCAAGGCGGTTCGATTCGGTGCCGGTGACGAAGCGGCAGCGCAGCATGTCGTCGGGTTCGTCGTAGAGAAACAGCGCGCACGACGAGTAGGGCACCAGGTTCGTCAGCTTCGACGCGATGAGGGCCATCGTGTCGGCCACGCCCAGGCTCGTGCCCATGGTCTGCGCGATCTCGTACAGCGCGTAAATCTCGCGGTGGGCCAGCGCGATGTCGTCGAACACGGTGCTGCCGCGCGGGGGGCTGTCGGGCAGGAAGCCGACGGCGGGCCGTCCCAGATCGGACGTCGGCTCGAGCGACAGCCGGCGTGTCGGCACCACTTCGAGCGCCCGTGCTTCGCGGGCCATCTCGGGCAGCTTGTCTAGGAACATCGCGACGACGGCGGGGTCCAGGGCGCGGCCGGCTTCCTGATCGAGCAGGCTGAGTGCGGCCTCGTGCGTCATGGCCTTGTGGTACGGCCGATCGGAGGTGAGTGCGTCGAAGTAGTCCACCACCGTCAGGATGCGTGCGCCCAGCGGAATGGCGTCGCCTTTCAGGCCCTGCGGATATCCCTTGCCGTCCCAGCGTTCGTGGTGGCTGAGGATGAGCGGCGCCACGGGATAGGGGAACGGCACGGCGCTGATGATTTCCGCGCCGACCTGCGGATGGATGCGGATTTTCTGGAACTCTTCCTGCGTCAGCGGGCCGGGCTTCGAGAGGATGTGTTCGGGGACGGCCAGCTTGCCGATGTCGTGGAGCAGTGCCGCTGTCTTGACGCCCTGGATTTCGCGCTCCGACATGCCCAGCGCGCGCGCGAGGCCGACGGCGTACACCTGCACGCGGCGGATGTGGGTCTGCGCCGTCTGATCCTTCGCGTCGATGGCCAGCGCCAGCGCCTCGATGGTGGCCAGGTGCAGGTCGGCCATTTCTTCCACGTGGCGGCGTTCGTCTTCGATGCGGCCGAGATAGAGCTTGTAGGTGCGATAGGTGACGTAGAGCGGCGCAATCGCGAGCACGGCCAGCCAGATGCCCGACGAACTGAACGCCCAGGCCGCCAGTGCGGCGGCGCCCGCCCCGACGTAGTAGCTGGGCGCGCTCCAGAAGAAGTTGCCGCTCCACACCTTCAGCAGCGGCTGCCGCGACGTGAGTGCCAGGGCAATGGCAATGCTGAACGTGTTGAGCAGGTAGTAGGTGGTGGCAGCGGCCACCAGCGGACGCGCCACACCCGGGAGTGTGGTCGCCAGCGCTCCCGGCGTGCCGCCTGCCAGGCCGTAGGCCAGGCCGGCCGCCTGCACCGTGATGGCCAGACACGCCATGCTGAATGCCGTGCGATAGATCGGGTTCCGAGTGGCGACGCGAAACGTGCACTGGCTCCACGCGCTGGTCACGGCCACCAGCATGGTTTCGTGCGCCCCAAGCAGCAGCAGAGCCGCGAAGTCGACCGCGTAAGACACCGACAGGCTCGACCCGCCGCGGGCCAGCGGCAGGCTCACCTTGAAGGCCGACATCAGCGCCGAAACAATCAGCAGCGCGAGGAAGAGGCCGGGATCGGCAAACTCCGCCCGCGGGCCGTACCACACCAGCAGCGCCGCGCCCGCGAGAATGACCGCAGACACGTAGAGCCGGGCGGACAGGGGGAGGGCACGCATCGGCACGGGGGGCGGGGCAGGGGACGTGTCCCGCCTGGCGTGAGCATACAGCACGTTAGAGTCATACGAAAGGCCCCTGTTCATGCGACTCAAAGGGCCTCAGTCCCGTGCCTCGCGCCTGGTCCGGCGCCGGTTGTCACCGGCCGGTTCCAGACCGAACTCATCGATTTTCCGGTACAGCGTGCCCCGGCTGATGTCGAGAATGCGTGCCGCCTCCACCTTGTTCCACGCCGCGGCTTCGAGCACCCGGATGATGTGGGCGCGTTCGGCATCGCGGAGAGTGGGGAGGCGCGTCGGGGCCGGTTCGTCGGTCTGGCTGGCCGGCTGCGCGTGCAGGAACTCGATGTCCGCGGTGCGAATCAGGCGGCCCGGTGCCGACAGCGCCGCGCGCGACATGGTGCTTTCGAGTTCGCGGATGTTGCCCGGCCAGTGATAGGTGCCGAGCAGGTCCGCGGCTTCGGCCGACAGTTGTTTGGCGTCGAGCGGCAGGCCGTTGGACGCGCAGTAGCGGGCGAGGAACCGTCCGGCCAGCACCGGGATGTCGATGGCACGTTCCTTCAGCGACGGCAGGCGGATGGCAAAGGCGTTGATGCGGTAATAGAGGTCTTCGCGGAAGCGGCCTTCGCGGACGAACAGATCCAGTGGGCGGTTCGTGGCGGAGATGAGCCGGAAGTCCACGTGAATGGACCGGTTGCCGCCCAGGCGTTCGAAGCGGCGTTCTTCGAGCACGCGCAGCAGCTTGGCCTGCGCCACCAGTGACAGATCGCCGACTTCGTCCAGGAACAGCGTGCCGCCGTTGGCCATCTCGAGACGGCCGGGCTTGCGGTCGTGCGCGCCGGTGAACGCACCTTTTTCGTAGCCGAAAATTTCCGACTCGAACAGCGTGTCGGGAAGGGCGGCGCAGTTCACCGCCTGGAAACGTTCCTGTCCCCGGCGTGACAGCTCGTGAATCATGCGAGCCACCACTTCCTTGCCGGCACCGGTCGGCCCGAGGATGAGGACGGAGATGTCCGACTTGGCCGCCGTGCGGATCCACTCGAAGATGGCCAGCATCTTCTCGTCGCGGCCAATCATTTCGCGGAAACGCTGCACCGATGGCGACGACTCTTCCACGCCGAGGTGTGCCCGGCGCTCGAGAAATTGATCCAGCAGCGCGGCCGCCGGGCCATCGGGGCGCGCGGCCGTGAATGACGGCGTGGCCCCGGGCACACGCTTTGCGACACCGAAGTCCACGAGCTCGCGGATGCAGTTGTCGATGTCCATCCGCATGCGGCCAAAGGCCTGCATGAGGGCTTCGAGATCGAAGGCTTCGCCCGGACGTGCGCTCAGGAAGCGGAGGATGCCGGCCCTCAGCGGCGACTGCACGAGCGTGCGAAACCGCAGCTCGACGTCGGGCTCGGGCCGCGACACCGACGTTGCGCGGCGTGCCGCAAACGTCACATCATCCATGCTCGGCTCCGAGCCTGCTCCAAGTCACACGCAAATGCTACCCTAATGCGATGCCGTACCGTGCACCGGCGTCCCCGGGCATGGGCACCCTCTGGTCAGCTCTCGGTCCCCTGGCCGACAGCACCGGGCATCCTCGCGTCTACGCGGACGCGAATATTCCGGCCGGCCTCGTGACCTTCATGCGCGAACGTCTTGGCTGGGACGTGCTGTTCGTCCTCGAGCAGCCGGATCTGCGCCGCGCCCGCGACATCGAACACTTCCGGCTGGCGCGGCAACTGCGGCGGACGCTGATCACCTGCGATCGCGACTATCTGGACGATCGGAAGTTTCCACCGGCCGAAGGTGCCGGTGTGCTGGTGATCGCGGCGCCCGATCGACAGGCGTTCGAAGGTCTGCTCGGCAGGCTCGACGCCGGGCTGCTTCGCGCGGCCATGCCCCTGCCGCTCGAGGGGCGCAAACTGCACGCGCACAGCGACTGGATGCCATGACCGTCACTACTCGGCCAGGAACATGCCGGCGCGCCTGACTGTTCTGACCGGCGGGCGGATCGTGCTGCCGGGCCAGGTGCTCGACAACGCCAGCCTGATCGTGGAAGGCCATCGGATTGCCGGCATCGAACCACGTCCCATCGATCGCCTGTCCGGCGCGGATGTCCGCTCCGTGGCCGGCTGCACCGTGGTGCCGGGCTTCGTGGACGTCCACCTGCATGGCCTGGAAGGGACCGACGTGCTGGATGGTCCCGGCGCCGTGGCGCAGGTGGCCGCACGTTTGCCGAGGTACGGCGTGACGGCGTTCTGCCCGACGAGCGTGGCGTGTGCTCCCGGCATGCTCGGCGTGTTCCTCGAGAGCGTGGCCACGGCCATGGCACACCCCGCACCCGGTACCGCTCGTGTGTTGCCGGCACATCTCGAAAGCAACTTCATCCATCCGGACTGGGCCGGTGCACAGCCAGCGGACTGCCTCCGTACTTATGTCCCCACGGGGACAGACGCCGACACCTTCTCCGGTCATGACATCGTCCAGGTGATGCTCGGGCACGCGGCGGCCGTCGGCATCGTCACGCTGGCGCCCGAACTGCCCGGCGGACTCGATCTCGTGCGCCGCCTCGTGGCGCACGGTGTCGTCGTCTCGATGGGACATACGGGCGCCACGTACGCGCAGGCACGCGAGGCCATCGACGCCGGTGTGACGCACGCGACGCACCTGTTCAATCGCATGACGCCCTTCACGCATCGCGAACCGGGCGCGGCGGGCGCGGTGCTCGAATCGGTACGTGTATCGGCGGAAATCATCTGCGACGGCGTTCACGTGCACCCGTCCGCTGTGGCGCTGGCTGTCCGTATGAAATCCGCGGAGCACGTGATGGCCATCACGGATGCCTCTGCCTGCGCGGGACTGCCCGCTGGTTCGCAGGCGCGCCTGGGCGGCCGGCTCATCCGGAGCACGCCACGGGCGGCCGTGCTGGATGGTGGTGAACGGCGGGGGACGCTGGCGGGGAGCGTGACCACCATGGACCGTGTCTTTCGCCTGCTGGTGCAGGATATAGGCATGCCTCTCGGTGACGCCGTGCGCCTGTGCGCCACCACGCCGTGCCGTCAGCTGGGGTTGGCCGACCGGGGCCGGATTGCGGACGGTCAGTTGGCCGACCTCGTGGTGCTGGATGGCGGCCTGCAAGTGGTGCAGACCTGGATTGGGGGACGCCTGGTGGGGGAACACCCGTGACGGCCGTGCCGTCTATGTGGCCATGATCATCCTGCGTGTCGCCGTGCTTGCCGCCGCGGCTGTCGCGGCCGGCTGTGAAGTCAACCTCGGCACCGAGGGCCTGGTCGTCAAGGACACGCGCACCTATACCGTCAGTGGTGTCCCCGACCTCTCGCTCGATACCTTCGATGGCAGCATCGAGGTGCACTCGTGGGATCGCCCCGAGGTGGAAATCGAAATCGAGAAGCGGGCCCAGGACAGCGACCTGCTGGAGGGCATCGCGGTCAACGCCGATCAGCAGGGCGACCGGATTGTCGTGACCGTGACCGGACCTCCCCGCAGTGGTTCGCGGACGCTCACCATCGGCCACCATGTGTTCACCGAAGCCCGTCTTCGGGTGGCCATGCCGCGCCGGGCCACGCTCAACGCCCGCACCGGTGACGGCCCCATTACCATTGAAGCCATCGACGGCCGCGTGGTCCTGCGGACCGGCGACGGCCGCATTTCGGCGGAACGCGTCACCGGGGACATCGAGGCCCGCAGTGGCGATGGCGCCATCCGTCTGACGAGAGTGGAAGGGCGCCTGGATCTGGAAACCAGCGACGGCAGCATCAGCGTCGACGGCCGCCTCGCGAGTCTGCAGGCCGTGACCGGCGATGGTGCCATTCGTATCCGCGCCGAAGACGGTTCGGTCGTGGACGGATCGTGGAGCCTGTCCACACGCGACGGCAGCATCGTTCTGGTGCTGCCCGAGGCGTTTGCCGCCGACATCGATGCCGAGACCGGCGACGGCTCCATCCGATCGGAACACCCCGGCCTGACCATCGAGCAGGGGCGCGAACGTCCGCGTCAGCTGCGCGCGCGTATGGGGGCCGGCGGCGC
>CAZZGM010000001.1:25372-27412 GCA_964653955.1 uncultured Bifidobacteriaceae bacterium
TGCAAACGCATCCCGCCGCTCACGACATTTGCTGCATTGGCCGCAGTGCAGCGGCGGTGCATCGCCCGCGCCGGCCGCGGGGTTCATGCACGACAGCGTCAATTCCAGCGGCACGCCGAGGTCCATACCGCGGCGGATGACATCTTCCTTGCTCCACTCCCGGAACGGCGTGGTGATGTCGATGGGGTGGTCGAGCCCCAGCGTCAGTGCCCGTGCCATCGCGTCGAAGAACGCCGGCCGTGCGTCGGGAAACGGATTGCCGGCCAGCGGTCCGAGCGCAATGCGCGTGGCGCCGTTGGTCGCGGCGACGACGCCGGCCTTGGCCAGCAGGACCAGGTTGCGTCCCGTCAGGTAGACGTCCTCGTCTGGCGTGTCGTAGGCGGGAGGCACCCCGCGAATGGCCCAGTGTGTCGGCGCGTAGACGTCGCGCATGGTGAAGTCCACCGTGACGAGCGGGGCCACACTCGTCTGGCTGTTGGTGGCCAGCAGGCGGCGCACCATGTCGCGCTCGAGCGGTTCCCACGCCAGGCCCACGCTCACATACACGGGCAGCACCGGTCCGAGTCGCGCTTCGTGTGCCGTCAGCACGGCACTGTCGAGACCGCCGGACAGGAGAACGAGGGTGGGCGACGTGGGGGATGGTGTCGGCATGGGTCGGCTGGTGCAGAATGTGAACGCCCGCAACGAATGGGCTCTCTGCATGATTGTCTTCGACCTTGACGGAACGTTGATCGATTCTGCGCGCGACCTGACCGAGGCCGCGTCGGCCATGGTGCAGTCGTACGGCGCCCGGCCGATGGTGGAGGCCGAGGTCGTGGCCCTGGTCGGCGACGGCGCGCCCGTGCTGGTGAAACGGGCGCTTCGCGCGGTGGGTCTCGACGAGGACACGCCCGGTGCGCTCGAACGGTTCCTGGCGTGCTACGACGAGCGCCTGACCGGCAGTACCGCTGTCTACGAGGGGATGGTCGAGGTGCTGGCGCAACTGGTGTCACGAGGACCAATGGCCGTGCTCACCAACAAGCCGCTGTCGCCCACGCTCGTGCTGCTGGAGCACCTCGGGCTGCGCGGGTTTTTCGACGAAGTGTTGGGGGGTGACGGGCCGTTGCCGCGAAAGCCGGACCCGGCGGCGCTCAGCACGCTCATGGGGCGTCCCCCGGCGCCCGACGTGATGATTGGCGATTCACCCGTGGATGCGGACACGGCCGCGGCGGCGGGGTGTCCCTTCATTCTCGCCGCTTACGGGTTTGGCGCTGCGAAGTTCGACGGCATTCCGCCCGGTACCCTCGTGGCGCGTCAGCCCCGCGATTTGGTGGCGCTGGTCGACACCCTCACCTTGGAGGCGGCCCGCATGCCAATCGTGATGCGCTGATCGGCGCGGCCGCGCAGGCGCACGCTGTCAGCGACCTCGTCGCGCGCCTCGACTTCGATGGCTTCGCCGGGCATCAGGTGGTGCTGTTCGATGAACCGCAGGAACGCCGCGTCCTGATCGGTCACACGCGTCACCGTCACGCGTTCGTTGATCGGACACGTGAGCAGCGTGGCGAAGTCGTGGCGGGGAATCTGCCCGTCGGCATTGGGAATGGGGTCGCCGTGAGGATCCACTTCGGGGCGCCCCAGCATCTCATCGATCCGCTCGATGAGGCGATCCGACACCACGTGTTCGAGCTGCTCGGCATCGTCGTGCACTTCGTCCCAGCCAAGGCCCATCACGCGCACCAGGAACAGTTCGATCAGCCGGTGGCGGCGCAGCACGAGCGCGGCCAGTTTTTCGCCCGCGGAGCTCAGGCGCACGCCGTTGTAAGGTTCGTATTCGACGAGCCCAGACTCGGCCAGCGCCTTCACCATGGTCGTGGCCGTGCCCGGCGCCACGCCCAGTGCCGAGGCGAGCTGGCCCATGGGCAGCAGACGCTGCCCGGCATCCAGCGCGGACTCGCCCAGATAGATCGCCTTGAGGTAGTTCTCGACCGTGGCAGACGGCAGCATTTCAGTAATTCAGAGTAACAGAGTCGCCCACCGGGCCTGGCGTTGCGCCCGGGCGTG
>CAZZGM010000002.1:0-11903 GCA_964653955.1 uncultured Bifidobacteriaceae bacterium
TCACGGCCGGGCGCGCGGCGGCAGCCCTTCAGCCGAATCGCCCGGAAGGGCACTTCTGGATTGCCGCGAACATGGGAGCATTGGCCGAGTCGTTCGGCCTGCGGCAGGGCCTCAGGTACCGCGGCGCCATCAAAGACGCACTGGCCATCGTCCTGCGACTCGACCGCGCCTTCCAGCAGGGGTCCGCCGACCGCGCGCTCGGACGCTGGTATTACAAGGTCCCGGGGCTGTTCGGCGGCTCAAAGGCGAAGTCGGAAGAGCACCTGCGGCAGTCGCTCACGTATGCGCCGCAGAGCACCGCATCGCTGTTCTTTCTCGCAGAGACCCTGCTCGACCTCGGACGTCATCAGGAGGCGCGCGCGGCTCTACAAAGCGTGATCGACGCCCCGCTCGATCCTGACTGGGCGCCAGAGGATCGCGAGTTCAAGGCGAAAGCGCGTCAGAAACTCGCGGCGCTCGGAGGCCAGTCGCGGGACGAGCCGAACCACGTCCCGCACGCCATCGCGAAGAACAGGGCCGCACAAACGCCCGGCCCGGAACGTAAACCCGACGCCTGAAAGCCGCCGGCGCCAGCGGGACAGACGCCGACAGCGCAAAGGCAACGCTCACGGCGAGGTCATCGCCCCGTCCAGCAACCGGTTGAGCGCCTTCCAGCGTTCGACCGGCATCGCCGGGTTGCCGACCATGCGCGCGCCCGGCGGCACATCGCGCACGACCACCGCGCCAACCCCAATCACCGCGCCGTCGCCAATCCTCAGCGGCCGGTCGCGTGAGCCGTTGGCGATGACGGCAGATGGCGCCACATTCACCTCGCGGCCAATGATCACATGCCCCATGACGCTGGACTGCACCAGCAGATTGCTGCACGCGCCGATTTCGACGTCATGGGCGACGATCGTTGCCAGGATCTGTGCCCCCTCGCCAATGGTCACCCTCGGCCCAAGCCGCGTAAAAGGCGCGCAAAGGCAGCCCGCGCCATAGCTGACCCCTGGATCGACATGACCGTGTCCGGGGTTGATGACGGTCGCCAGAGTTGCGTCCTCGGCGACGAGCTGCGCCATGATCCGCGCGCGCAACGCAGTGCTGCCCGGCGTCAACAGAACCGGCAGGGCACTCCAGCAACGCAGACGTTCTGCCGACGAGACGACAGGCACAGCCAGCTCAGGATGGATGAACCCGTTCTCGATGTCGTCGATCAGCGCGCGGACACGGACGCGCCCCTGCCAATGGTCCTCCAGGCAGCGCAGGATCATGACGCTGTGACCGTGCGTGCCGAACACCGTGATCTCGTCGAAGTCAGTGGTGGATTTCATGGCCTTCCCCCTCGCGCGCAACACGCCGGACGATCGCAGCGATCCGATCGGCATCCTCATCCCCGCCCCTGCCATGACATGAAACGGCAGGATCAGTTCCGCGCAGTCTATCGCCGGTCGCAATCGTTTCCTGGTCGCGGCCGAATGCCTCGTGCATGCTATGCGACGGGCCGCCACCAGTTGCGCCGTGAATGCGCACAGGCGGGTCTCCCCAGCGCCGCGGATGCCGGGTCGGCGCGCGCAACCGGTTCCGTGCTCAACGCGCCCGCACAAGACGCGGCGTGACTCCAGCCAGGCGCTTGAACGTGCGGGTGAGGTGACTCTGGTCGGCGAACCCGGCCAGCACCGCCACCTCGGAGATTGGCAGTCGAGTCCCGGACAGGAGTACGCGGGCCCGCTCGACGCGACGTTCCATCAGGAACTGGTGCGGCGCGAGTCCGGTGGCACGCCGAAACAGCGAGGTGAAGTGGGACGGACTGAAGCCGGCCACGCCGGCGAGCCTCTCCAGAGTGAGTGGATCACCGAGGTGTGCCTCGATGAAGTCCAGGACGCGCGCCAGGGATGCCGGCGGCAGTCCGCTGCGGATGCCGCCGCCCGGGCGCAATCCACTCACCGAGTGGTGCCGGATCAGGTGCGCGACGAGCGCGTAGACGAGGGACTGGGCGTAGACACGATCGGCGGGGGTGTCCCGCTCGAACTCCGCGGCAAGCTGTCGAGACAACGCCCGCAGCACCTCATCCCCGCTGCGGATTCGGGGAATGAGCTCGACCGGGTGGCGGCCCATCTCCTCGGCGACGCGGCTGACGAGCGAAGGCTCGATGGCGAGGAGCAGCAACTCGACGTCGGTCCACCAGCGCGGGGCAATGAAGAGCCCCAGCGGATTCAGGATGACGTCGCCGGCGAAGGTCTCACTGCGGGCAACACCCTCATGCCGCCAGTCGAGACGAGCGGGCGCGCCCTCGTGAACGACGATGAGATGGCGCGCCGCCTTCACGGCCGTGCTGTCAATGCCCTGACACCCGAGTTCCCGATTGCGTTCGACCACCGCTCCCGTGAGCAGCGTGCCGCTCGTCGAGAGGTTGAAGAGCTGCGGCTTGATGACCGAGCGCGCCGGTGCCGAGCCAACCGCCGGCGGCGGCGCCGTCGAGCGGAGGTCGCGCTGGTAGTCGCGCTTGTCGCGAGAACGGGAACCCACGGTCTCTCTATGGTCAGTGCCGGGCCGGCGGGCGTCAAGGGCGGCGATTCCGCCATCGGCGGTTCGTTCCACGCGCAGGTCGTCTGTTCAAGACGCGACAGGCGGTATCGAAGGACGATCATCCCCATGGCCAACCATTCCGTATCGGGAAAGACCGTTCTCATTGCCGGAGGCGCAAAGAACCTCGGCGGCTTGATCGCCCGGGATCTCGCCCGGCACGGCGCGCGCGCCGTGGTCATTCATTACAACAGCGCGACATCGAAGGACGACGCGGACGCTACGCTGAAGGCCGTCGAGGCGGCCGGCGCCAAGGCGGTTGCCCTCCAGGCCGACCTCAGGAGTGCCGCCGCCATGACGCAGGTCTTTCGCGACGCCATCGACGCGGTCGGCCGGCCCGACATCGCCATCAATACGGTTGGCAAGGTACTCAAGAAGCCAATCGTCGAGATCTCGGAAGCAGAGTACGATGAGATGAGCGCCGTCAACGCAAAGAGCGCGTTCTTCTTCCTCAAGGAAGCCGGACTGCACCTGAACGACAACGGGCGCATCTGCACGATCGTGACGTCACTGCTCGGGGCGTTCACGCCGTTTTATGCGTCGTACGCCGGCACGAAGGCACCCGTCGAACATTTCACACGCGCGGCCGCCAAGGAGTTTGGTGCCCGCGGCATTTCCGTCACCGCTCTCGGTCCAGGGCCGATGGACACGCCGTTCTTCTATCCGGCCGAGGGCGAAGACGCCGTGGCGTATCACAAGACGGCGGCAGCGCTGTCGCCGTTCTCGAAGACCGGCCTAACCGACATCGAGGACATCGTCCCCTACGTGCGCTTCCTGGTTTCGGATGGCTGGTGGATGACGGGCCAGACGATTCTCGTGAACGGCGGCTACACGACCAAGTAACGCACCTGCGATGCACGCCGCGGCTCGAACCCGAAGCTCTCGAACGCCTTTCGGGCACCCGGGTCATTGATCCGCGGGTGCCGCCGGAGGCCGCGCAGCATGTACCGCGCGTCACGAACGAACGCATCCAGCCACGGAATGGACCATCGATCGCGCGCGGCTTCCCGGGCCAGCGTGACGTTGCCAAGCCGCCGCGCGGCGGCTTGCCGTGCCTCTGGTTCGTCCAGGCCGTCGGCGCGGGCGTCGAGGACGAGCTGTTCCCGATGAAACCGCATCTCCTCCGCCAGCTCATCGTCAAGGCGATCGCGGCGGAACCAGTCCAGAAGCCGTGTGAACCACTCGCGCATGATCAAACCGTCCGGAGAATGCGGCGGACCGCGGTCATGAGTTCGGCAAAGCCCTCCTCCTGCTCCCCAAGCTGCTGGCGGCCAAGCGTTGTGATGTCGTAATAGCGCGCGCGCTGGTTGTTCGGGGTGCGGCACCACTCGGCGCTGATCCACCCCTTCTGGCGCATCCGCTGAAGAGCGGGATAGAGGGAACCTTCCTCGACCTGGATCACCTCGCGCGAGAGGCGGTGCAGGTGCTGGGCAATGCCGTAGCCGTGCATGGACTGCACGCTCAGCGTCTTGAGGATCAGAAGGTCGAGCAGGCCGGGAAGCAGGTCACGCCGGGAGGAGGTCATGGGCAAAAGGGATAGACGGTCTATGGCATAGCCATGCTATCCCCCAACGAGGGATTCGTGTCAAGTGTCTCCCCGCCGCCTGTCCCGAAAGAACCCCTGCATCAGTGCCCGGCACTCCTCTTCGCGGACGCCGCGCCGCACCTCCAGGCGATGGTTGAGACCGGGGGCGTCGTGAGCGTTTTGTGCGGATCCCAGCGCTCCGGCCTTCGGCTCCGGCGCGCCCAGCACGACCGTCGCCACGCGCGCGTGCACCAGGGCGCCGACGCACATCATGCACGGCTCCACGGTGACGTACATGGTGGCGTCGGTCAGCCGGTAGTTACCTACGGCTGCGGCCGCCGCTCGCAGCGCCACGATTTCCGCGTGCGCCGTCGGATCGTGACGGCCAATCGGCTGATTGAAACCGGTGCCAATCACGCGCCCGTCGAGGACGACGACAGCTCCCACCGGCACCTCGCCGGCCTCCAGCGCCCGGCGTGCTTCGGCCAGCGCCAGGTCCATATATTCCTCGTCGCTCACGTTCCGCATTCTACGTCCGCACATACTCCCTCACGCTCACGCCATCCCAAACATCGCGCGTGCGGCCAGCGTGCCAATGGGCATTACCAGCGCGGCATTGACGATGGCGCGCGGACGCACAACCTCGAGTAAAAAGACAGAAACCGGGAGCGGCAGACACATAGAACACGTGCAATACGTGCATAAATGCTGATAATAGGGTGTTAGTTCAGATGACTTATCCGGCCGACGTGTGTCCCCCAGGACTCGGTCCAGCTGTGGAGGCTTACGTGCGCAAGACATCCGCAAAAGGCAACAACGGAACCGTGGCCGATCAGGTCGCCGAATTCATCGGCCGTTCGATGGGCGAGCTGCTCAATCAGCGCGACGCCCTGACGAAGCAGATGGCAGAGGTCGACCAGCAGATTGCCGACGTGCGCTCACGCGTGGTCAAACAGTTTGGCGCCTACCTGCCCGCCACGAACCGGAAAACGCGCGCCAAGCGTGCCGCGGGCCGGGCCGTCCGCGAGGCCAAGGTTGCCATCCGGGAAATTTCAGAAGAAACACGCGCCAAGATGAAAGCGGCCGCCAAGCGCCGCTGGGCACGCGAGCGCGGCAAGACCGGCAAGCGGCGTTAGTCGGTCCGTCCGCGTATCGCCCTGTGGTATGATTGGGGGTCTTCGCGCCCTTAGCTCAGTTGGATAGAGCGTCTGGCTACGAACCAGGAGGTCGCACGTTCGAGTCGTGCAGGGCGCACCACCCTTTTCCCTCTGAAAATCAGTAATTCCCCCGGTCCGCCGGACTGTCTTGGGCCTCCTGGCGGAGGCATGTCCGCAGCCGGATTCCAGTCGTTCCGACGTTCTGTTCCTCACCGCGTCAGGCCATGCCCCGCCGGGAACAGGCCGGGAATGGTCACGGGCAGGCGCCCGCCAATGGACACCTCACCCGCCAGTGCTTTCACGGCGCTTTCTTCCGCCACGTCCGACAGATCATAGGTGAGCAACTGCGCCGGTACTTCCGGCACGCTGGCCGCCGCATAAGGACTGCCAAAGAACACCGCTGCCATCGGCTGCTGACGCCGCACCGCGTCGCGGCCGAGATCCTGCAGCAGACGCACCACGCCCGGCGCCAGATCCTGCCGGCCGGATCCGGACGACACGCGCACGAACACGCCCGCCACCACCGCGTCGTACCGCGCCGCCATCGTCCGGACGAGATCCAGTTCGTTTGGCGTCGAGCGGTCCGATACTTCGACGGCCTCCACGCGCCAGCGTTTGCGCAGCTCCGGAATGATGATGCGGCTGGGCGCGGCAATACGCCAGCCGGATGGATAGTCGAGCGCCGACACATACAACACCGACGCACCGGCCGGCAGCCGCAGCGGAAGATGACCGCCTTCGTCCTTTACCAGCGTCAGCGCCCGTTCGCTGATCTGCCGCGCTACGGCCTGATGCGCGCGGCCGCCCACCTTTTCCGTGACCGACGCTACATCCACCGTACGCGTACGGTGGAGTCCCACACGTACCTTGGCCGCCAGCACACGCCGTACCGATGCGTCGAGACGCGCGCGGTCGATTCCCCCTGCTTCAACCGCCGCACGCAGCGCCAAAAACACCGCCACGGGGTCCGGTGTATCCAGCACCAGATCCGCGCCCGCACGTACGGCCGCCACCGCGGCGTCGCCCGGCGGCATCATCCGGGTGATGGCGTCCATCCGCATCGAGTCGGTGACCACGAGCCCGGGAAACGCCAGGTCGCGCCGCAACACGTCGGTGATGACCGTCCGGCTGAACGTGGCCGGCCCTTTCTCCGCGTCCAGTTCGGGCAACTCGATGTGCGCCACCATCACGGCCGCAGCGCCCGCTGCCAGACCGGCACGGAACGGCGGCAGTTCCACTGCGTCCAGGCGTTGGCGCGGATGCCTGATGATGGGCAGCCCCAGGTGCGAGTCGACATCGGTGTCGCCATGCCCGGGAAAATGTTTGAGCGTGGCCAACATGCCGCCCTGCTGCAACCCTCGGACATACGCGGCCACCAGACCGCCGACGCGCGCCGGATCTTCACCAAACGCCCGCGTGTTGATCACCGGGTTGCGTGCGTTGTTGTTCACGTCGGCCACCGGCGCGAAGTTCACGTGCACACCCATCGCGCGACCTTCGAGCGCCGTCAGTCTTCCGACCTCGAAGGCCAGCGCCTCATCGCCGGCCGCGCCCAGCGCCATTGCCCGCGGAAACCGCGTCGCTCCCGCGATACGCATGCCCGCGCCGTACTCGAAGTCGGACGTCGCCAACAGCGGCACGGGCGCAATTGCCTGCAGATGATTGAGCGTCACGGCCAGCGAAAGCGGATGCCCCAGCACCACGGATCCGTACGCGGGATTCAGCAGCACCTGCGGCGACGGTTCGGTGCCGCCAAACGCCACCACCGCGCCGGCATGACTCTCGTGGATGGCGCGGACCAGCGTGTCGAACCGATCGCTGTCGACGGGCAGATAGGTGGAATCGAAGCCCGGGGCAATGAGCTGCCCCACCTTCTGGTCGATCGACAGGGATGCCAGCGTCTGCTCCACCCAGCGCGCGGCATCCTCCTCCAGCGGCGCCTGCCCCTCGAACCACGCGCCCGCATCGATGGCAGGGCCGGGGCCAACGCCAGCCACACCCGCATGCAGCCCAAGAGCCACGACCAGCGCCATCACCATCGTCCAACTGCCGCTTCGTCGCACGGCGCAATGGTAGCGCGATAAGCTAGCAGGTCATGTCCAGCACCGAACATCGCCGCCACGCGCCGGCCAGCGTCCGGTGTTTCGTCATTACCGTCAGCGACACGCGCACCGACGCCACCGACACGGGTGGGCGCGCACTGGCCGACCTGCTGGCCGCCGCCGGCCACGTGATTGAAGGGCGGCGGATCGTGAAGGACGAGCCGGCGGAAGTGGCCGCGCTGGTCAGGGACATCGCGGCGGAACACCGCGCGGACGCCATCATCACCACCGGCGGCACGGGCATCACACGCCGCGACAGCACGTTCGAAGCGATTGACGGACTGCTGGACAAACGCCTCCCCGGGTTCGGAGAAATTTTCCGGATGCTCAGCTTCGAGGACATCGGCCCGGCGGCCATCCTCAGCCGCGCCTGTGCCGGCACGCACGGACAGGCGCTCGTGATCGCGCTCCCGGGTTCCGAAAACGCCGTCCGCCTGGCCGCGACGCGCCTGCTGGTTCCCGAACTCGCCCACATGGTTGCCGAAATTCGCCGATGAGCATGCGTCCGTTTACCAGCACCATCTCCATTACCGAAGCGCGCACGCGTATTGCCGATGGCATCACTTCCATCGATCGGCGCGAACGTGTCCCCCTGGTCGACGCCCACGCACGCGTCGTGGCCGCCGACATCGTCGCCACGTTCGACGTTCCGCCGTTCGATCGCGCCAGCATGGACGGCTACGCCGTGCGGGCGGCGGATACAGAGGGGGCGACTCCGTCTGAGCCGAAACGTCTGCGGTTGCTGGGACGTATCTACACGGGCGACGTGCCGGACACGGCCGTCACGTCAGGAAGCTGCGCCGAGATTGCCACTGGCGCACCCGTCCCCGAAGGCGCGGACGCGGTGCTCATGGTGGAAGATACGGCGCTCGACGGTGACGACGTGCTGGCACGGGCCGCCGTCCGACCGCGGCAGAACATCGGACCGCGCGGCGCGGACATCAGTGCAGGGCACACCGTCGTTGCCGCCGGCGAACTGCTCACACCCGCACGCGTGGGTGCACTCGCGGCACTCGGCTTCCCGGACGTCGAGGTGTGGGCGCGACCACGCGTGGCCATCCTGTCCACGGGTAACGAAATTGCCGCGCAGGGCACACCACTCGCGCCCGGACAAATCTACGACATCAATCGCTTCACACTGTCGGCGACCGTCGCTGAACACGGCGGCATCCCTGTCCCCATTTCCACGGCACAGGACACGCTCGCGGCCATCCACGCCGCACTCGACGCCTGCCTGCAGCACGACCTCATCGTGTTTTCCGGCGGCAGTTCCGTGGGTGAACGCGACCTCGTGCTGGACGTGATTCGCGCGCGCGGCGAGGTGCGCTTCCACGGCATTGCCGTCAAACCCGGCAAACCCACGCTGTTCGGTCACGTGGATGGCACGCCCGTGTTCGGCATGCCCGGCTATCCCACCTCGTGCCTGTCGAACGCCTACATCCTGCTGGTACCCGCGCTCCGGCGCATGGCGCGTCTGCCCGCGGGCCTGCCGCGCACGCTTGTGCTGCCGTTGGCCGCCGACGTCACGTCCGTGCCGGACCGTCACCAGTTCTACACGGTGCGCATCGAAGACGGCCGCGCCGTACCGGCCTTCAAGGCGTCGGGCGACATCACGTCCATGTCGCGCGCGGACGGTTACATTGAAATCGACACCGACGTGACTCGCGTGGACGCCGGCACGCTGGTGACGGTGACGATGTTCTAGCCGCTGGCGTGGTGGCGTCGCGCGATCAATGCGCCAGCTTCAACGCCAGCACGTTCTCCACATACCAGAACAGCAGACGGTTCCCGGCAAATGCGTTCTCAACGACGGGACCACCCCACATGCGGCCCATGTATCCGTTGATGGACCAGTAAGGCGTCACGCGCACGTCCGCCGTCCCTTCCAGCATGGTCCCCAGCCCGGTATGCCCGCCGGACACACGCGTGGAGTAGCCGAAAAACCGTCCCGTCCTGGACGTGGCACCACTGCCCTGATACCAGCGGTCGGCGCCACTGGCCAGATCGAGACGATGGAGATCGACGCGAAGGCGGAGGCGCTCACGCGGTTCGAGCAGCACCTGACCGAACACGTCCCGCAGGTTCATGGGCGCGTACACCATGGACAACGCCTGCGAGCGTGTGTCGGCCAACATCGGAAACCACGTCCCGTGCCGTCCATCCCTCGCCGCATCGTCTCCTGACGCATACGACCAGCCGCCGCGGATCCACGGCCGCCATGGCGCGGATGTCCACTGATAACCCGCCTGCAGCGTCCCGCTCCAGGCACGATGCGCGTCACCGTACCAGTTGCCGCTCTGCACCGCGCCCCAGCCCAGTACGTCGGCTTCGCCGCCGCGAACCTTCGCTGTACGCGCGTGTGACAACCCCGCCGTCCACAGCGTGTTGTCGGGCCGGATGTCCACGCCGCGGCGATCGCGGTACCACTGGCCCGACACCTGCGTCTCGGCCGCCGTGCCATGCCGCCAGCCCGCCCACGACGTCCCCACCTGGATGCGCGGAATCGGCAGGTTGGCCGACGCTTCGAACCCGCCCTGCGACGGCATGAACACACCACCGCCGCCATAGGCCTGCCCGTTCGACCAGTCCACGCGCACGCCGTCGTAGCGGCGCTGATAGAGCGACCAGTCGAACGTGCCGAGCGTTCGTCCGGCAAGGCCAAGCTGCCGCACATCCAGGAGATGCGCCGACATCGCGCGGCCATCCGCGTCGCCTTCCGTACCGGACGTGTAGCGCATGCGCCCGGCCGTCACCTGGAGCCGCCGATCCGGCGTATGCCAGGTGGCGGACAGGTCCGTAAAAAACACCTGATAGCTGTAGGGCAGGCCGGTGGCCGCGTAGTAGAACGGGCCCGTGCCGAGACCGCCCGGACCAATGGCGTTGACAGGCAGGCGCTGGAGGCGCACATAACGAAAGGCGCCGATGACGTCGAACCGCGCGCCGCGTGCCCGAACGCCAAGATCCGACCGGTTGCCCACGAACGTGTAGTCGGGATCCACATCCTGCGCGCGTGGCTCGAAAAATCGCCACGTCTCCACGCGCGTGAGGTTGCTGAACCAGCCCTCGACATCCGGCAATGCCGTACCGACGCGGTCACCAGCATCTGCCGATGGCTGCGCCGCCGCCATCGCGGGCATGGCCAGCAGCACGGCCAGGACCACCGCGCCCGCGCCACGCCGGCAGGCCCTCGTACCGGCGGTGCCGGCCGCCGTGCGGCCGCGCGTTCCGCGCGCGCAGCCGTTCGCGAACGCGGTCAGACCGCGTGCCGGCATGCTCCCCGCACGAACCAGCCGTCCATCACCGTAGTGTATCGCCCGTACCCAGTCGTCTCACGTGGCTGGCGCGCCCGGCGTACACGAAAAACGCCGGGGCTCTCACCCCGGCGTTCGTATTCATCCCGTCCTGACGCGTTCGTGTAATTCCCGGCCGTCAGTCCGGTGCCCGAACCTGCGACCGGTTATCCCTTGAGCAGGCGGTTCACTTCGTTCCAGTTCACCACGTTCCAGAACGCAGCCAGATAGTCGGCGCGGCGGTTCTGGTACTTCAGGTAATAGGCATGCTCCCAGACGTCGACGCCGAGGATGGCCTTCTTGCCGTCCATGAGCGGGTTGTCCTGGTTGGGCGTGCTGGTGATCTCGAGCGTGCCGCCGTTATCCACGAGCCACGCCCAGCCGCTGCCAAAGCGGCCCATCCCCGCGGCCTGGAACTGTTCCTTGAACTTGTCGACGCTGCCGAAGGCGGCGTTGATACCGTCGGCTACGTCACCGGTGGGCACGCCGCCCGCGCCGGGTGCCATCAGCGTCCAGAACAACGAGTGGTTCCAGTGGCCGCCGCCGTTGTTGCGCACGGCGGTGCGGATGTCTTCGGGGACAGCCGACAGATCGCCAAGCAGCTCGTCGAGCGACTTGTCCTGCAGGCCGGCGTGTTTGTCGAGCGCGGCATTCAGGTTGGTGACGTACGCCTGATGGTGCTTGCCGTGATGAATTTCCATCGTCTGCGCGTCGATGTGGGGTTCGAGCGCGGCAAACGCGTAAGGCAGGGCTGGCAATGTGTGGGCCATGTGCTGTCGACTCCTCTATGAGCTCAATCAGACAATTGTAAGCATTCGATCGAGTGCCAGCCGCGCAAACTTCTTGTCACGGTCGGACACCACGACGTGGTTGTGGACCTGTCCCTCGAGCAGACCCTCCAGCACCCACAGCAGGTGGTTCGGCGACACGCGGAACATCGTCGAACAGAGGCAGCCCATCTGATCGAGCGAGAGCACCGTTTTTTCCGGTGCCACCTCTTCGGCCAGACGGTGCACGAGGTGCACCTCGGTGCCCACCGCCCAGGTCGTGCCGGCCGGCGCCGAGCGGACGGTCTTCAGGATGTACTCGGTAGATCCGAAGTCGTCGGCGGCGCGCAGTACGTCGAACGGCACTTCGGGATGGACAATCACCCGCACGCCGGGGTGCTGCTTCCGTACCCCTTCAATCTGCGCCACGCTGAAGCGCACGTGCACCGAGCAGTGGCCCTTCCACAGGATGAGCCGCGCCTTCTCCAGTTCGTCAC
>CAZZGM010000002.1:11913-25251 GCA_964653955.1 uncultured Bifidobacteriaceae bacterium
GGTCGGGCAGGAACAGGATTTTCGGCTGCTGCTGCCACGCCCACTTCAGCGTCGCGGCAGCGTTCGACGACGTGCACACGGTGCCGCCGCGTTCGCCGACGAATGATTTGATGGAGGCGGCCGAGTTGATGTAGGTGACGGGCACCACGTCCTTGGCCACGCCCATCTGCTGCAGCTCGTTCCAGCACACTTCGAGCTGATCGGGCGCGGCCATGTCGGCCATCGAACAACCCGCGGCCAGGTCCGGCAGAATCACCTTCTGGTGCGGCAGGCCGAGGATGTCCGCGCTTTCGGCCATGAAGTGCACGCCGCAGAACACAATGAACTCCGCGGAGGGATGCTTCGCCACCTCGTTCGACAGCTTGAACGAGTCGCCGGTGTAGTCGGCAAACCGGATGACTTCGTCGCGCTGGTAGTGATGGCCGAGAATCACGAGCCGGTCGCCCAGCGCGGCTCTCGCCTCGCCGATGCGCACGAACATCTCCTCGTCGGAGAGACCGAGGTAACGATCCGGCAGGGGCTGCCGCTCGTGGATGCTCGCCCGTTCAACGTCGTTCAGGACCGGAAGGAACGTCGCCGTCGACATCGTCTGTGCCTCGCTCGTCCGTGCCGGTTGCGAGATTGTGAAAAGTTTCGCAATGTCCGGACACGAAAAGGACCAAGCCGCGCGGCGCGGGCAGAAACGCCCGACGCTGTCGACTTGGTCCGCTTTCGACTATAGCACGTTACATCGTCGTCAATTGCGGAATGCGAACGACGTTGTAGAGGGTGTCGCGTTCGATGGGTTCACGTCCGGCATCGCGGATGAGGCGTTCGATGTCGCCGGTGGACAGCGCCGTCGGCGTGGACGAGCCGGCCATGTGATAGATGGTTTCTTCCTGCACCGTGCCGTCGAGGTCGTCGGCGCCAAACCACAGCGCCGTCTGCGCCACCTCGACACCGCACGAAATCCAGTAGGCCTTGATGTGATCGACGTTGTCGAGCAGCAGCCGGGCGACGGCGTGCACGCGCAGCGTGTCGGTAGTGGCCGGCGCCGGGAGCTTGCGCATCTGGTTGTTGTCGGGATGGAACGCCAGCGGGATGAACGCCTGCAAACCTCCCGTCTCGTCCTGGAGCGCACGCAGCTGCAGCAGGTGATCCACACGCTCGGCCATCGTTTCGATGTGACCGTAGAGCATGGTGGCATTGGTGCGCATGCCGATGTCGTGCGCGATGCGATGCACGGCCAGGTAGCGGTCGCCGTCACACTTGTCGTACGAGATCTTGCGGCGCACGCGCGGCGCGAAGATCTCGGCACCGCCGCCGGGCAGCGAATCGAGCCCGGCCTCGCGCAACTCCTCCAGCACCTGGCGATCCGTCTTGCCGTAGTGGTCGGCGAAGAAGGCAATTTCCACGGCCGTGAAGCACTTCAGATGGATGCCCGGACGGATACGCTTCAGCCCGCGCAGCAGGTCGATGTAGTAGCTGAACGGCAGCCCCGGGTGCAGGCCGTTCACCATGTGGACCTCGGTCAGCGGCTCGCCGTCGCGGGCGCGCAGCCGGTCCAGCACCTGTTCCACCGTCTTGGTGTGAGCGCCGGGCTTGTCGGGCGTCAGACGGGCAAACGAGCAGAACAGGCACGACGCCTCGCAGACGTTGGTCGCCTCGAGACGAAGGTTGTGGTTGAAGAAGGTCTTGTGGCCGTGACGACGTTCGCGGACGCGGTTGGCGAGCCAGCCGACGGCCAGCACGTCCGGCGAGTCGAACAGGCGCACGCCCTCGTCGAAGCTCAGGCGTTCACCAGACTCCACCTTCGCGGCAATGTCGGTGAGCCCGGCCCGGCGAAGACGCGCGTCCATGCGCCGCCTAACTGATGCCCCAGACCTGCGCCCGCAGCGTGCGTGCGCGTGGTCCGTCGAGCTCGGCCATGAGAATCCGCTGCCACTGCCCCAGCACCACCTCGCCGCCGCTGATCTGCAGCGTCAGCGAGTGGCCCAGCAGCATGGCCCGCAGGTGCGAGTCGGCGTTCATGCGGTCGCAATCCGAATGGTCCGGATCGTTGTGCATGTAGTAACGATCGCGCGCCACCATTTCCTCGAGGAACTTCTTGATGTCGACGAGCAGCGCCTTCTGGAACTCGTTGATGAACACCGAACAGGTCGTGTGCATCGACCAGAGCGTGATCATCCCTTCCTTGATGTCGAACTGCCGTACGTAGGACATGACCCGGTCGGTCAGGTCCACCAGTTCGATACGGTCGTCGGTGTCGATGACGAAATTCTCGCCGTGGATCACAAGGCCGCCAGCCGTCGCGGTTGCCACCTTCTGCACGGGGGTCTCGCGGACGGTCACGGTCGAACTCTTGCTCATGCGTTCCTCTTTGTGGTCGGCCCGGTATCGCGGGGCGTCATGATGGCAAACACAAATCCTGTATTCTAGCCGCAAAACCGGGCCGCGTCATTCTGCCATGCTACAATCCCGCTGACAACCGACGCATTCCCGGCGGCCAGGGAAGTTGGGTGCAAGTCCCACACGGTCCCGCCACTGTAAACGGGGAGTGCGTGTCCATCCTTTCCCGCCTTTGCCCCGCGGCAACTGCCCGAGGCTTCGGCGAGACGTCACTGTCGCCCCGGCGATGGGAAGACGCCGCGACACGCGCGCCGATCCGCAAGTCAGGAGACCTCCCGCCAGCGAATTCGTCCTTCCGCCAGACCGCCATGCCGGCGGGCTGGTACCGGCGCGGGTAACGCCGGGGAGGCGATGACATGTCTGCATCCATCCGCCCGTCCGCACGGGCGGCGTTCGTTCTGCTCATTCTGACCATGGCCATCTGCACGCCGCGCGGCGCGGCTGCGCAGGGCGGCATCATCCGGGGCCAGGTCGTCGATCCCGATGGCCGCCCCGTCCCCGGTGCCGTCGTGCTGGTCGAAGGCGCCACGGCGGCCCCGCACGTGGCCGAAGCCGACGCGCAGGGAAACGTCGAGGTGACGCTGGGCACCCCGGGCCGGTTCACCGTCCGTGCCACCGCTCCGGGCCTGGCATCGCCAGGCGTGGCCGTCGAGGTGGCCAGTGGCGCCACGGTGCCTGTGACGCTGGCGCTGCGGCTGGTGGCCGTGGACGAACGCCTGGTGGTCTCCGCTGCACAGATTGGCCAGCCGCTGACGCGCGTGCCTGACAGCACCACGGTGCTCGACGGCGCCACGCTGGCGGCGCGCCAGCAGTTCACCCTCGGGCAGGCGCTGCGTTCCGTCCCCGGTATGGGCGTGGCCCAGAGCGGCGGCCCTGGCGCGCTGACGTCGCTCTTCACCCGGGGCGGTGAGTCGGACTACACGCTGGTGCTCGTGGACGGCGTGCGCGCCAACGGCTTCGGCGGCGGCTTCGACTTCTCGCAACTGCTCCTGGCCGATGTCGACCGCGTGGAAGTCGTTCGCGGCCCGCAAAGCTCGCTGTATGGAGCCGACGCCATTGGCGGCGTCATCCACGTCATCACCCGCAGCGGCGGCGCACCGTCGGTGCAGGGCCTGCTCGAGACCGGCAGCCGCGACATGCGCCGCGGTGCCGCCTCCACCAGCGGCAGCGCGCGCGGACTGCGCTGGCAGGTTGGCGGAGACTACCTCTCGGACGAGGGTTTCACCGGCCTGGCCCACAACGGCGAAACCGTGTCGAACGACGATTCCCGGATGGCGCAGGCATCGGCCGTGCTGGGATGGCAGGCGCCCGCAAGCGGTACGGACCTGCAGGCGGCGTTCCGCTATACCGACACCGACCGTGGCACGCCCGGTGCCTTCGGCTCGGATCCGGCCGGACGCTTCTTCGGCGTCGACCACACGTCGCGTAACCTCACCACGCGCCGCAGCGCGGCACTGCGCTGGGTGCAGCCGTGGTTTGGCGCCTCGAGCCGCGTGCGCCAGCGCACCGAGTTCGACGTGGCCGACTTCGACCTCGAGTCGGTCAGCAGCTTCCCGTCCCGGGGCGAAACCCGGCGCACGCACGTGCGCACACAAACCGACATCTCCGCCGGCACGTCCATGGGCGCCAGCGCCGGTGCCGAGTGGCTCGACGAACGCGGCCGCAGCACGTTCATTACCGCCGAGGCTGGTCCGGTGCCGGTGGAGCGCACGGTGGCCGGCTTCTTCGGCGAAGTCCGCTGGGCCCCGGCCGACCGGCTGTCGATGACCGCCGGTGCCCGCGCGGAGCGCATCCACCGCAGCGCCTTCCCTGGCGACCCCACGGCCTTCACGCCTCGCCCCGACTTCCCCGCCGACACGGTGGTGTCGGTCAACCCGAAGGTGGCCGCCAACTGGATGCTGGCCGGCACGCCGGGGCAGTCGCAATCGTGGACGCGCGTGCACGGCGCCGCCGGCACCGGCATCCGCCCACCCGACGCGTTCGAAATCGCGTTCACCAACAACCCGGGTCTCAAGCCCGAACGCAGCCGCAGTGTCGAAGCCGGCGTCGCACAGGTGCTGGCCGGCGGCGCGGTCCAGCTCGACGCCACCGTCTTCATCAACTCCTACGACGACCTGATCATCTCGGTGGGCAGCGCCTTCACCGGTGTCAGCCGCTGGAGCACCGACAACATCTCGAACGCTCGCGCGCGCGGCGTGGAACTGACCGGCGCGTGGCGGCCGGCTGCCGCGTGGTCGGTGCAGGGCACCTACACCTTCCTCTCGACCGAAGTGCTGGCCGTGGACGGTCTGCCTTCCGCACCGCCACCCTATTCGGTGGGCGACCCACTGCTGCGGCGGCCGCGGCACCAGGCCTCGCTCGACGCGGTCTGGACCGAATCACGCGTCTCGGCCTTCGCCCAGGTCCTGATGCGAGGCGCGGCGCTCGACGCCGAGCCGGCATTCGGTCCCACCGGCGGCCTCTACACCAACCCGGCATCGGCCGTGGCCAATCTCGGCGGCTCGTTCCGCGTCGCCCGCGGCGTGGCCGTGCAGGCACGCGTGCTCAACCTGCTCGACACCGCCTATGAAGAGGTGCTGGGCTTCCCGGCCCCACGCCGTACGGCATACGTCGGAGTGTCCATTGCTGCACGGCGCTGATCTCACCTTCCGCTACCACGCCGACACGCCACTGGTCGTGGACGGCGTGACGCTGGAGGTGGCGCGCGGCGACCTCGTGGGCATCCTCGGGCCGAACGGCTCGGGGAAAACCACCCTGCTGCGCCTGCTGAGCGGCACACGCACGCCCACGTCGGGGCGCGTGCTGCTGGACGGACACCCCATCGCACGGCTCGGACGCCGCGACATCGCGCGGCGCCTGGCCGTGGTTCCCCAGGAGATGGAACTCGCCTTCGAATATTCGGCGCTGGAAGTGGTGCTGATGGGCCGGCACGCGCACCTCGGCCTGTTCGAGGTGGAAGGTCCGGGCGACTACACCATTGCCCGCGACGCACTTGCCGCCACCGGCACGTCGCATCTCGAATCACGTGAGTTCCACACACTCAGCGGCGGCGAAAAGCAGCGCGTGGTCATTGCCGCGGCCCTGGCCCAAACCGCGGACGTGCTGCTGCTGGACGAACCGACCGCGTCGCTGGACCTCGGCCATCAGCTCGACATTGCCGCGCTGCTGGCACGCCTCAACCACGACCGCGGCGTGTCGATGGTCATCTCCACGCACGACCTCAACCTCGCCGCCACGTTGTGCCGGACGCTGGTCCTCATGCGCAATGGCCGTGTGGTGGCGGCCGGTCCCACCGATCAGGTGCTGACGCCCGACAACGTCCGCGCCATCTACCAGGTAGAAGCCGACGTCCACGTCCACGCATCCACCGGCCACGTCACAGTGGTTCCCGTCCGCCGCCTCCGGCCATGAGCCTGCGCCGGCGCCTGTTCGTCACGGTCACACTGTTCGGCGCGCTGGCGCTGGCCGTTATCGTCTGGGCGCCCACCGTGGGCAGCACGTCGATCAGCCTGGCGCGCGTGTTCGATCGGTCGCTGCCCTGGGCCGACAACGTCGACGCGCAAATCTTCTTCGTCGCGCGTCTCCCGCGCGTGCTGGCTGGCGCGCTCATTGGCGCCACGCTGGCGTCGGCCGGCGTCGTACTGCAGGCCCTGCTCAGAAACCCGCTGGCCACGCCCTTCACCCTGGGCGTGTCGGCTGGCGCCGCGCTGGGCGCCATGCTGGCCATCGTCTTTCGGCTCGACGTCGGTGCGCTCGGGATGTCTTCCGTCCCCATTGCCAGCTTCCTCGGCTCACTGGCCGCCATCACCATCGTCTATGGGCTGGCCTCGTCTCAACGGCGCGGCTTGTCCACCAACGTCCTGCTGCTGGCGGGTGTCACGCTCAACTCGTTCTTCTCGGCGCTGATCCTCTTCGTGCAGTACCTGTCGGACTTCGCCGACACCTACCGGGCCGTACGCTGGCTGATGGGCGACCTCGACGTCGGCAGCTACACGACACTGCTCGCCTCGATGCCGCTGATCGTGGCGGCGTTTGCCGTGTTTGCCGTGCTGCCGCGCGCGCTCAACCTGTTGACGATGGGTGAGGATGTGGCGGCGAGCCGGGGCGTGGAAGTGAAGCGCGCTCAGCGATGGGCGTTCTTCAGTGCCTCGCTGGCCACCGGCGCCGCCGTCTCCATTGGCGGGCCGATCGGCTTCATCGGCATCATCGTCCCGCACCTGGTACGGCTGATGGTGGGAGCCGACCATCGGGTGGTACTGCCGGCCGCGGCGCTGTTCGGGGCCGCCTTCCTGGTGTTGTGCGATCTGGTGGCGCGCACCATCACGGCGCCAATCGAGTTGCCCGTCGGCATCATCACGTCCCTCATTGGCGGGCCGTTTTTCCTCTGGTTGCTGGTGAGGCAGACATGACGGCACAAGGCGAACGCTCGACGCGCACCAACGGGCGCAACGGCACGCCGGTGTTCGAGGCGGGCACCCGTCTCCGAATGTGGCGGCTCGCCCTGCTGCTCACGTGCGCGCTTTTTCTCATGTGGCCCCTGCCTCTGCAGAGCCGTGCCGCGGCCGATACCTCCCAGGCCACGCAGGAGGCACCGGCGCCTGTAGTACCGCAGCGCATCATCTCGCTGGTGCCGGCGCTGACGGAAATGTTGTTTGCCATTGGTGCCGGTCCCCAGGTGGCAGCCGTCAGCAGCTACGACGAGGACCCGCCGGAGGTGCGAAACCTTCCGCGCGTCGGTGCGCTGCTGGATCCCGACGTGGAGCGCATCCTGTCGCTGCGGCCGGATCTGGTCATCACCTACGGCTCGCAGTCGGATCTGGAAACGCAGCTCACGCGGGCCGCCATCCCCTTCTTCAGCTACCGCCACGGCGGGCTGACCTCGGTCACCGCCATCATGCGGGAACTGGGCGCTCGCACAGGGCGTGTCGCCACCGCCGAGAGCGCCGCGCGCGCCATCGAAGCGCGTCTGGCGGCAGTGCGGGCGCGAACCGCGTCGCGCACACGTCCGCGCACGTTGCTGGTATTCGGCCGCGAACGTGGCGCGCTGCGCAACATCTACGCCAGCGGCGGACGCGGTTTCCTGCACGACATGCTGGAAGCCGCCGGCGGTGTGAACGTGTTTGCCGACGTGGACCGGGAGTCGGTACAGGCCACGACGGAGCTCATCCTGGCGCGCGCACCAGAGGTGATTCTCGAGATGCGCTCCGTCGGCGTGGTGACAGCCGAGGAAGCCGCGCGCGAAGCCCGCGCCTGGTCGGTGCTGGCCTCCGTGCCGGCCGTCAAGCAGCAGCGGATCGCCGTGCTCACCGGCAAGGGCCTGACCGTCCCCGGACCGCGCGTCGCGGATGTCGTGGAGCAGATGGAGCGCGCGCTGCAATGAAGATCCTCGTCTCGTGGTCGTCCGGCAAGGATGCGGCGTGGACGCTGCACGTGCTCCGGCAGCAGCATCCCGGCGCGGTGCAGGGCCTGTTCACGACCACCAATGCCACATTCGACCGTGTGGCCATGCACGCGGTACGGCGCCATCTGGTGGAGGCCCAGGCGCGGGCCGCCGGCCTGCCCCTGCACGTGGTGCCGCTGCCGTGGCCGTGTTCGAACGAGGATTACGCGCGAATCATGGCCGGCGCGGTGGCGGGTTTCGTGGCCGACGGCTTCACGCACGTGGCGTTTGGCGATTTGTTCCTCGAGGATGTGCGGCGTTACCGTGAAGATCAACTCGAAGGCTCGGGGCTCACGCCGCTGTTCCCGCTGTGGCACGCCGCTCCCACCGCCACACTGGCGCGCGAGATGATTGACGCGGGCGTGGAGGCCTGGCTCACCTGCGTGGACCCGCGCGTGCTGCCCGCGGCGTTTGCCGGACGCCGGTTCGACCACGAACTGCTGGCCGAGTTGCCGCCCGGGATAGACCCATGCGGCGAACGCGGCGAATTCCACACGTTCGTCGCGTCAGGGCCGATGTTCGACGGCCGCGTGGCCGTCCGCCCGGGCCGCTCCACCACACGGGACGGCTTCGTGTTCTGCGAGCTCGAAGAAGACGCGCCGGCGGACGAACCCGGCCGTCGCGAGGGCGCGGTATAGTCGGACGAGACGTGACCTTCGCCACCCTTCCCGTGCTCGTGCTGCCCACCGGGCGTCCGGTCCACCTCGTATGAGCGCGCCCGACACGCCGCAGGCATCGGTCCCATTCGTCTACCGCCGCCGCGTCGCCTTCGCCGAAACCGACGCCGCCGGCATCGTCCATTTTTCGAGGTACTTCCGCTACATGGAAGAGGCCGAACACGCCCTGTGGCGGGAAGCCGGCCTGTCGATCGCGCCGAGGAACAGCGAGCACGGATTTCCGCGGGTCAACGCCGCGTTCGACTACTATCGCCCGCTCAGGTTCGAGGACGAAATCGAGGTACGCATCCGCATCGAGCACGCCAGCACGCGAACGCTGAGCTACAAGGCCGAGCTGTGGCGCGGCGCGGACCACGTTGCCACGGGCACCATGGTGACGGCCTACGTGAAGGAAGCCGCCGACGGGACGCTCACGGCCGTGCCCATCCCGGCAGGCATCCGGGCCGCCCTGGGTATCTGAACCCCGACGGCCCCGTTGCCCGCGCCCCGGCTGGGTGACACTTGTGTAGACGAAACCGGCCCAAAACCTCGCCGGCGCGTCATAATGCACGTATGCCGGCAGCCGCACTTGCCCTGCTCGTCGCGCTGGCCATGGCCACCCCGGCCATGGCACAGGATGCAGACAGGCCAGTCCCGGCCGCGGATATCGCCGGTGCGCAGGCCGTGCCCGAGACGCAGACACCGGCGCAGCCTGCCGCGCCACAGGCGCAGGCCCCCGATCGGCCGGCCGCGCCCGACGTGGACGCCAGCAAGCTCGGCGTGTCAATGAGCCGCATTCGCCAGGGGCTCCGTATTTCCGAAGAGCGCGAGCAGCGCGCGTCCCAGGGCCCGCGGTTGCACTACCAGTTGCAGGTGTACGGCGCCGCGCCGCGCATCGACATCCTGAAGGATTTCGACATCGGCCATGCTGCCCCGATGCAGTACGGCGCGCCCACGCATGCCGAGTTCGTCAACCACTGGACGCCGCACTACTTCCGTTCACCGCCCGTGCCGCTGTCGGCGCTGGCGGTGGCCGCCGTAGTGCCGCTGGTGAAACGCGCCAAGAAACTGCGGTGCGAAGACGAGCTGGCGGAGTATCGAGCACTGGTCATGCAGGGCGTGTCGGCGGCACCTCCGCGCTGCGCACAGTAAGCCGGCAGCAGGCGGGCTGCGTCAGACGAACACCGGCAGCGCCGGATCACCCGCCGGGAACACACCCTCGCGTTCCGCCCAGTCCAGCATCCGCAGCACGGCCTGCTCGTCCAGCGCGCGCGTGTAGTCGTTCACATACAGGCGGATGTGCCGCGCCACGACGTCCGGATCCATCTCCTGGGCGTGAGCCGTGACGAAGTCGCGGCTGGCCTCGGGGTGCGCGAACGCGTAGTCCACGCTGGCGCGAAGCGCCGCATCCACGGCGGGCGCCAGCACAGGCGCCAGGTCGCGGCGGATGGCAATGGCGGCCAGCGGCAGCGGACACTGCATCCGCTGCTCCCACACCACGCCAAGATCCTTCAGCAGCGTCAGGCCCTTGCCCTCGTAGGTGAAGCGCCCTTCGTGGATCAGCAGCCCGCAGTCCACCTCGCCGCGAAGCACGGCATCCTCAATCAGGTCGAACCGCATCGGCACCGTCTCGAACTGCCCGAGCAGGCGCAGCAGCAGTGCCGCCGTGGTGCGCTCGCCGGGAATGGCAATGCGCCCCCCGACCGGCCGTGCGGACTTCGCCACGACAATGGGGCCGACGCCGAAGCCGGCGGCACCGCCGGCGCGCAGCAGTACGTAGCGGTCGCGCAGCCGTCCGTAAGCCGCCATCGACACCTTGGTGACCTCGGCCTGACCGCGCTCGGCACGCCGGTTGAGCACCTCGATGTCGTCCATGAACGGCACGACGCGCGGACCGGGCACCAGCCCGTGCACGAGGGCGTGGAACGCAAACGTGTCGTTCGGACACGTGGAAAAACCGAAGTTCACCGCCGGGACATCCACGCCAGCAGCGCCTCCTGCGCGGCACGGGCGGCATCTTTCATCCGCCACGCACCTGGATCCCGAATACCCACCCGGTTGCTGATGCCACGAACTTCGCCCACCGGTACGCCATGCAGGTGCGCCACGTGCGCCACCGCGGCGCCTTCCATGTTCTCCACCGCACCACGCGTGCGGGCGGCCAGTTCGTACGCAACCTCGTCGGTGCCCGTGCACGTACTGAGCGTGACGAACCGCACACGCCGCTCCGCGGGAAACACCTGCATTGGCAGGTCGTTGTACACAGGTGCGTCACCGGCAATCACCGGGAACCCGAGCGCCTGCATGTCGAGAAATCCTTCGGGGCTGGCCGCGCCGAGGTCGCCGTAACATTCGACCTCTGCGCACGCCACGTCGCCGACATCGAGTCCCGAACCGGGATACGCACCACCGACACCGCACACGACAATCGCGTCCGGGCGCTGCCGGACAATGGCCATGGTGACGGCGTGCGCGGCGTTGACCGGACCGACGCCGGTAATGAGGATGGTGGCAGCGTCCGACCCGGTCAGTTGCTCGCGCAGCAGGCGGCCTTCCATATCGGTGGCCACGCAGATGAGCAGGGACACCGCCGTCTCAGAACAGGCCGAGCTGGAGCTTGGCGGCGTCGGACATCCGGTCCTTGGTCCATGCCGGCTCCCACACCACCTCCACGCGCGCCTCGCTCACGCCGGGCACCGCGGCCGCCTTCTGCCTGACCTCGACCGGCAGCGATTGCGCGGCCGGGCAGGCCGGCGCCGTCAACGTCATGCGGATGCCGACGCGCGCGTCGGCGTCCACGAGCACGTCGTAGATGAGCCCGAGTTCGGTGATGTTCACCGGGATCTCGGGATCGAAAACGGTACGGAGCGCGTCCATGACGAGCGGCTGCAACTCCGCCGTCTTCGCGTCATCGGACACGAAGTCGGCCAGCGACTCCGAGTGCTCGTTGGCGGGTGACTCGCCGGGGCCCAGGCCCCCCATCGACATCATCGGCAAAAACCTCGAGTTCATTCCGTGCTCACCGGACCGTCGGGCTGTCCCGACACGGCCGCCTTCAACGTGTGCCACGCCAGGCCCGCGCATTTTACCCGGGTGGGAAAATCGCGGACGCCGGCCAGCACAGCCAGTTTGCCCACCTCCGGCAGCGGACTGTCCGGCGGTGAGGTGATCATCTGATGAAACTGCTCGAACAACGCACGCGCCTGTTCGACGGTCCGGCCCTTCACGGCCTCGGTCATCAGCGATGCCGACGCCTTGGATATGGCGCAGCCCGACCCCTGGAACGCCACGTCGGTAATGACGCCATTGTCCACATTGACGTAGAGCGTCAGCCGGTCGCCGCACAGCGGGTTGTACCCCTCCTGCGCGGCCGTGGCCGGATCGATCACCCGGAAGTTGCGAGGCTTCCGGTTGTGGTCGAGGATGACTTCCTGATAGAGCTCACTCAGTTCCGACATCAGCCAAACACCCGCGAGGCGGCGTGCAGGGCCGCCACCAGCGCGTCGATATCGTCGCGCGTGTTGTAGAGCGCCAGCGACGCACGCGCCGTGGCGGGAATGCCCAGCCGGTCCATGACCGGTTGCGCGCAGTGATGTCCCGTCCGGATGGCCACGCCCTCGCGATCGACGATCGTGCCCAGGTCGTGCGGGTGCACCCCCTCCATCACGAACGAGAGGATGCTGGCCTTCCTTGGTGCCGTCCCAATCATGCGCAGGCCCGGCACGGCGGCCAGCGCCTCGGTGCCATACGCCAGCAGCGCCTGCTCGTGCGCCTGAATGCGGTCCATGCCAATGGCCGTCACGTAATCCACGGCGGCGCCCAGTCCCACCGCGCCGGCAATGTCTGGCGTGCCGGCCTCGAACTTGTACGGCAGCACGTTCCAGGTGGACCACTCGAATGTCACCGAGCTGATCATGTCGCCGCCACCCTGCCATGGCGGCATGGCCTCCAGCAGCGCCGCCTTGCCGTAGAGCACGCCAATGCCGGTAGGCCCGTACAACTTGTGTCCCGTCAGCACGAAGAAGTCGCAGTCGAGCGCCCGCACATCCACCGGCATGTGGTACGCCGCCTGCGCACCGTCCACCAGCACCACGGCACCGGCCGTGTGCGCCATCCGGATGATGTCGGCCACGGGATTGACGGTACCGAGCGCATTGGACAGCGCCGACACCGCCACCAGCTTCGTGCGCGGCGTCAGCAGCCGCTCGAACGCCTCGAGGTCGAGTTCGCCGTTGTCGAACATTGGCGCGACCTTCAGCGTGGCCCCCTTCTCCGTGCACAGCAGTTGCCACGGCACGATGTTCGAGTGGTGCTCCATGGCCGAAATCAGCACCTCGTCACCGGCACCGATATTCGCGCGTCCCCACGTCTGCGCCACCAGGTTGATGCCCTCGGTGGCGTTGCGCGTGAAGATGATTTCCCGCGCTTCACCGGCGCCCAGGAACCTGGCAATCCGGTCGCGCGCGCCCTCGAACAAATCGGTGGCCTGCCCGCTCAGGTAATGCACGCCGCGGTGCACATTGGCGTTGCTGGCCGTGTAGTAATCCTGGATGGCCTCCAGCACCGCCCTCGGCTTCTGCGTCGTGGCGGCGTTGTCGAGATAGACGAGCGGACGCCCGTGGACCTCCCTCGCCAGAATCGGGAAGTCGGCGCGAAGGGCCGATACGTCAAACGCGGTTGCGGTGGCCATCTTCGTGCCTCGCTATGCCCCGTGATTGGCCAGGTCGCGGTCCAGTTGCTGAAACAGCTCGCGCTCGAGCTGCTGCCGTACCGCCGGGATGTTGATCCGTTCCAGCACCTCGCCCGCATAGGCGTGCACCAGCAGGTCGCGTGCCGCGCGCCGATCCAGCCCGC
>CAZZGM010000003.1:0-22280 GCA_964653955.1 uncultured Bifidobacteriaceae bacterium
CGAAGTGGAAACGCACGCGGCCGGCGCCGTCGCGATGAATCCGATCGAACACCTCTACGAGCGGTCCCACCTCCACCGTCAGGCCCGTTTCTTCCTCCAACTCACGGCGCACGGCCGTGTGCAGCGACTCACCGAGTTCGACCACACCGCCGGGAATGGACCACTCGCCTTTGCGCGGCTCGTGGCCGCGCCGGATGAGAAGGGCGCGCGGCCCGCGCACCACGATGCCGCCGACGCCGACCACCGGTGCCGGGGGATACTCTCTGGCCATATGAAGTCACACACCGAATACCTGACGTTCAACCTGCCGGCACGCCTGGCATTCGAAAACATCACACCACGGGTCGAAGCCGCCGTTCGGGCCAGCGGCGTGCAGGAAGGCCTCGTGCTGGTCAATGCCATGCACATTACCGCGTCGGTGTTCATCAACGACGACGAGAGCGGCCTGCACCGCGACTATGCAGCATGGCTCGAACATCTGGCGCCCTTCGATGCCTCACCGGTGCGCTACGCTCACAACCGCACCGGCGAGGATAACGCGGACGCGCACATGAAGCGGCAGATCATGGGCCGCGAAGTGGTGGTGGGCATCACCGCCGGCCAGCTCGACTTCGGACCATGGGAGCAGATTTTCTACGGTGAGTTCGACGGCCACCGTGCCAAGCGCGTGCTGGTCAAGATCATTGGTGAGTAAGCACGACCCGCGTGCGGGCGGTGTGGCCGGACGGTCGGATGGGCGACACATGGCCTCGCGGCCAACCGGGTCTCGGTCACAAGGCAAGCGATGCGGCCGCGTTGAGGTCCGGCGGTGCCAGCTGCCCGCGCTCCAGCAGGCGCAGGCCCGCCGCGGCAATCATGGCCGCGTTGTCGGTGGACAGCGCCATGCGCGGAATATAGACAGGCATCTCGAGCGCCTCGCCACGCGCGCTGGCCAGCCGGCGCAGTTCGGCGTTGGCCGACACGCCGCCGGCAATACCCACGGCACGCGCACCGTGCCAGCGCGCAGCCGCAAACGTCCGCTCCACCAGCGTCTCGACCACGCGCCGCTGGAAGCTGGCGGCAATGTCGCGCACTTCCTCGTCTGGCAGGGTGGCGACGCCGAGCGCAGCCTGGCGGGCGCGCACGTGACGCAGCACGGCCGTCTTGAGTCCGGAGAAGCTGAAGTCGAAGCGGCCGTCGCGTTCCGGTGCGTTGCGATCGGGGTTGGTCAGCCGCGTGCCGGGCCAGTGAATCGCGCGGGCGTTGCCGACGGCGGCCAACCTGTCGATGACAGGCCCGCCGGGATACCCGAGCCCCAGGAGTTTTGCCACCTTGTCATACGCCTCCCCCGCCGCATCGTCCCGCGTACGGCCCAGCAGACGGTACTCGCCCGGCGTTTCCACGAGATAGAGGTTGGTGTGCCCGCCGGACACGACAAGGATGACGGCCGGCAACGGAATCGCGCCATGTTCGAGCCACACCGACTCGATGTGTCCCGCCAGATGGTGCACCGCCACGAGCGGCTTGCCGAGCGCCCAGGCCGCCGTCTTCGCGAACGACACCCCGACCAGCAGCGAGCCGATGAGCCCGGGGCCGCGCGTCACCGCCAGCGCATCGACGCCGTCCCACGTGGTTCCGGCATCCCGCAGCGCCTGCTCCACCACACCGCAGATGTCGCGCACGTGCTGGCGTGACGCCAGTTCGGGGACCACGCCACCCCACTCGCGGTGAATGGCCACCTGCGAAGCCACCACGTTCGACCGAATGTCCCAGGGGCGAGCCTCGTCTGCGGTTCGTTCGAGCACGGCCGCGGCCGTCTCGTCGCACGAGGTTTCGATGCCAAGCACGCGGCGTGGATCGTTCATCACGCGGAAACGTGCAGGCTGTCGAGAAACGGCGGACGATAAACACCGCGTTCGGTGATGATGCCGGCAATGTAGCGCGCCGGCGTGACGTCGAAGGACGGATTGCGCACCTTCGCACCCGCCGGGGCGACCTGCGTGTTCCCGACGTGCGTCACCTCACGGGCGGCACGTTCCTCGATGGGAATGGCGCTGCCATCGGGCGTCGCCAGGTCGATGGTGGACCACGGCGCCGCTACATAGAACGGGATGCCATGTTCGTGCGCGAGCACGGCCACGGTGTAGGTGCCAATCTTGTTGGCGGTGTCGCCGTTGGCGGCAATCCGGTCTGCGCCGACCACCACCATGTCCACCTGTCCATCCCGCATCAGGGCACCGGCCATGTTGTCGGTAATGACCGTCGTGTCGATACCGTCACGCACCAGTTCCCACGCTGTCAGGCGCGCGCCCTGAAGGAAGGGGCGTGTTTCGTCGGCCAGCACCGTCACGGATCTCCCGGCTTCCACGGCGCCGCGAATGACGCCCAGCGCGGTGCCGTAGCCGGCCGTCGCCAGCGCGCCGGCATTGCAATGCGTGAGGATACGCGCCTGCTCGGGCACGACGGTTGCGCCATGACGCCCGATGGCCCGGCAGCTTGCCACGTCATCGTCGTGAATACGGTCGGCAGCCTGGCGCAGGCGTACCCGCAGCTGGTCCACCGACTCGCCGGCCAGCGCGCCTTCCGAGAACGACTGCTTCATCTGCTCGATGGCCCAGAAGAGGTTGACGGCCGTCGGCCGGGTGGCCGCCAGCAGGTCGCAGTTGCGCTGGAACTCGGTGGTGAACTGTTTCGTCCCGGTGGCCCTGCTCCGCGCCGCCCCCAGCGCCAGGCCCATGGCCGCCGCCACGCCAATGGCCGGCGCGCCACGGATGACCATGGTCTTGATGGCCTTGGCCACATCGTTGACCGTGCGGCAGGTCGCGTACACCTCGGTGACCGGCAGTTTGCGCTGGTCCACCATGACAATGTTCTCGCCTTCCCAGGCGATGGTCGGCAGCATCACGCGATCATAGCGTGGCCGGTGTGTCAGCGGCCGAGCAGGCGGGGGCCGAACGCGTCGGGCAGCAGGTCGGCCATCCGGTGGCGGCCCGTCACCTGCTGGAGGTTCGCGAGGATGACGTCGAGGTCGGGGCCAAACTCCCACAGCACCTGACGGCAGGCGCCACACGGCGACGTCGGCGCATCGGTGTCGGCCACCACGGCCAGCTGGACGAAGCGGGTATGGCCATCCGACAGGGCCTTGAACATCGCCACGCGCTCCGCGCACATCGTGAGGCCGTAGCTGGCGTTCTCGATGTTGCAGCCGGTAATGATCTGCCCGTCCGCGGTCTCGAGGGCCGCACCGACCCTGAAGCCGGAATAGGGCGCCACGGCCCGTTCGCGCGCACGGCGCGCGGCGTCGACCAGCGCATCAGAGCCGGCCAATGATCCCCTCCAGCAATGCCTGGAACTGTCCGGTCACGCGCCGCGCGGTTTCCATCACCTCGTCGTGCCGCAGCGGATCGGGCAGGACGCCGGCCGCCATGTTGGTGATACACGAGATCCCCAGCACCTCGATCCCCATGTGGTTCGCCACGATGGCTTCGGGCACGGTGGACATGCCGACGGCATCGGCACCGAGCACGCGGAAGGCCCTGATCTCGGCTGGCGTCTCATAGCTCGGTCCGTGCACGCCCACGTAGACGCCGCGTTCGAGTCCGATGCCCGCCGCGGCCGCCGCGGCATCAGCCAGCGCGCGCAGCCGCCGCGAATACACCTCGCTCATGTCCGGAAACCGCGGTCCGAATCGTTCGTCGTTGCTTCCCACCAGCGGGTTACTGCCCATCAGGTTGATGTGATCCTCGATGAGCATCAACGTGCCCTGACCGAAGCGCGTATTGATGCCGCCGGCGGCGTTGGTGAGGATCACATGCGGAACGCCGAGCCGGCTCATCACCCGCATCGCAAACGTCACCCTCGCCAGCGGGTGTCCTTCGTACGCATGTACCCGTCCCGACAACGCCAGCACCCGTCGTCCGGCAAGCCGCCCGCCGACGAGGCGCCCGGCATGACCAATGACGGCCGCGGCCGGCCAGTGCGGGATATCGGCGTATGGCAGTTCGAAGGGGTCTTCCAGGCGATCGGCAAACGCGCCCAGGCCCGAGCCGAGCACCACCGCCACGTCACCGCCGACGAACCCGCGTCCCCGCAGGAACTCGGCGGCTTCCACGGCGCGGTCGAACAGATCGTTCACGTGCGTCTCCCCCATTCACAGCACTATCGACGCGACGCAGGCGTTGATGAGCGTTGCCAGGAACCCTGCCAGCAGGGCGCGCGTTCCGAGGCGCGCCAGGTCGCCGCGCCTGGTTGGTGCCATCGCGCCAATCCCGCCCAACTGGATACCAATGGACCCGAAGTTGGCAAAGCCGGTCAACGCGTAGGTCGCCAGCACGTGCGTGCGTGGATCGATCTGGCCCTTGTACTCGGTGGTCAGCTTGACGAACGCCACGAACTCGTTGGCCACGAGCTTCGTGCCCAGCAGGTCGGCCGCGGCCGGCACGTCGGCGGCGGGCACGCCCATCAGGAACGCGGCGGGCGCAAACACCACAGAGAAGATGCCGGCGAGCGTGAGCCCGGGCGACATCCAGCCAAGCAGGGCGTCGGCAAACGCAATGAGCGCCAGAAAGGCAATGAGCATGGCCGCCACGTTCAGCGCCAGCATCAACCCGTCGCTGGCGCCCGCCGACGCGGCGTCGATGACGTTGACGTGGTGACGTTCTACCTTCAGCGGTACGGCGCCGGCGGTCTGTGGCTGCTCGGTTTCCGGCAGTATCAGCTTCGTGAGGTACAGCCCGCAGGGCGCGGCCATCACGCTCGTGGTGAGAATGGCCACCGGGTCGGCTCCCAGGGCAATGTAGACGGCCATCACACCGCCGGAGACGGTGGCCATGCCTCCCACCATCAACGCCAGCAGTTCCGACCGCGTCATCGACGGGATGTACGGCTTGACGATGATGGGGGCTTCGGTCTGCCCCATGAACACGTTGGCGGTGGCCGACAGTGTTTCGGCGCCGCTGGTGCGCATGACGTAGGTCATCACGCGCGCCATCGCCCATACGATGACCTGCAGCACGCCGAAGTAATAGAGGATGGTGAAAAACGACGAGATGAAGATGATGGTGGGCAGCGCCTGGAACGCAAACACGAAGCCGTTGCCGGGTCCAAAGGCCTGTTCGAGCAGCGCCGGGTTGGCAATGGGGCCGAACACGAACAGCGCCCCCTGGTTGCTGAACTCCATGAACTGCTTGACCGCGTCGCCCACGGCGCTGAAAAACACGTAGCCCGGTTTGACGCCGCCAATCTCCAGTCGCAGGATGACCAGCGCCATCGTCAACTGGATGGCCATGCCCCAGGCCACGGTACGCCAGCGCACTTGCCGGAGATCCGACGAACACGCCGCACAGACGGCAATGAAACACAGGGCGCCCAACGCGGCCTGGGCCCGCGTGCCCAGCAGGCCGCCGGCCATCCACGCCAGTACGCCCAGAACGGCGGCCGCGCCGAATGCTGCGGCTCGCAGGGCTCCGGGACTGTTCATCACGCTCGCACCCAATCGAGAATCAGCGGTTCGGGAGAAGGCGGCTCGTCCGCAATCGTCACGGCACGCTCGGCCAGCGCGCGCGCTTCGGCCAGGCGGGTGACGTCGTTGACGTGCAGTTCGAGCATGGCATCGCCCGCCGCCACCTGCGTACCACGCGCGATCGACAGCACGATGCCGGCGGCCGGATCGATGGCCTCGCCGGCGCGCTCACGTCCTGCGCCCAGGCACATCGACGCACGCCCGATGTCGCCGGCGTCAATGGCGTGCACGAATCCCGACCGTGAGGCCGTGACCGTCACCCGTTCGGCGGCTGCCGGCAGCACGGAGGGATCGTCGATCAGACGCGGGTCACCTCCCTGCCGGGCCACCATCGCGGCAAACCGTTCGAGTGCCGCGCCGCCAGCCAGCGCCGCGGTGACACGCGCATCCGCGTCCGCTTCACTCACCAGTCCACCCAGATGGACCATCCGTGACGCGATTCGAGTGACGAGTTCGGTCAGTGCCCCGGGGCCACGTCCCTGGAGTGTGTCGATGCACTCGCGAATCTCGAGGGCATTGCCCACCGCGCACCCGAGAGGCGCATCCATCCGGCTGATGACCGCTTCGGTGGGGACGTCGTGGAGCGTGCCGAGCGCCACGAGCGCCTGCGCGAGTTCGCGCGCCTGGTCCGGCGTCTGCATGAACGCGCCACGGCCGCACTTCACGTCGAGTACGAGCGCGCGGCTGCCTTCCGCCAGCTTCTTGCTCATGATGGACGCGGCAATCAGCGGCAGGCTTTCGACGGTGGCCGTCACGTCACGCAGCGCATAGAGGATGCGATCGGCTGGAACGATGTGTTCGGTCTGTCCGATGATGGCGCACCCGACGTCGGCCAGCACCTGGCGGAACTCGTCGAGCGACAACGCGGTGCGGAATCCGGGAATGGCCTCGAGTTTGTCGAGTGTGCCACCCGTGTGGCCCAGACCACGTCCCGACATCTTGGGCACCGTCACACCGCACGCCGCCACCAGCGGCGCGAGCACGATGGACACCTTGTCACCGACGCCGCCCGTGCTGTGTTTGCCGACGGTCGGCCCCGGCAGCGACGAGAGGTCGGCCCGGTCACCCGACGCGAGCATCGCACGCGTCAGGTCCGCGGTTTCTTCCGGTGTCATGCCCCGCAGCACGATGGCCATGAGCAGGGCCGACGCCTGATAGTCGGGCCAGGTGCCGTCGACGACGCCGCGAACGAAGCTGACGATCGCGTCCGGCGACAGCTCCAAGCCGTCGCGTTTCGTACGGATGACGTCGACAGCACGCATCGGACGCCGGGCAGTATACCGCGGGGGCCGCCTGACATCAGCGCTGTCCGAGCCATGCCGCGCCGTTGGCGGAGTCAACTCACGTGAACTCTGGGATTAGAATCTGACACGTCTCATGGCCAACGCGCGGCAACCGGAACCGATGAACGCGGAGGACGCTGACCGTCTCGCCGAATTTGCACGCGCGTGCAAAGCTGCCATTCGCGTGGTCGCCATGTATCCGTCGACACACCCCAACATCCGGGCGGCCTTGGACCGGATGGTCGCGGCGGGCGCGGCGGCCACCGGGCGCGGTCCACTCACCATCACCGTCCGGCCCGACACGCTGCTGGTGAGCGGACGCCTCATGCCCCGCCCCGATGCAGCCGTGGACGAACTGGCCGTCCTGCTGCACCGCCATCAGGTGGGTGAGCTGACGCTGCAGGCGCCGCTGACGCCCGAGGGATGGCATGCGCTCCTGACGCTGCTGGCCACGGCCCCCGAAGATGTCCGGGCCGAAGGCGGTCTTTACCGCGCCTGGCAGCGTGTGGGTGGCGGCCCGGTGGAGATCCGCGAAATCGACTACGCCGAGGTCCTGAAGGATCGCGGCGCCACTCATGAGTCCCGAAGCGATGAGGACACCTCGTGGGACGAACTGATTGCCACCTGCCTCGCCGGCGATGACAGCAGCACGTTCGACGGACGTGCCCTCGCGTCGCTGCTCGATATCGGCCGTGACCCCGAGCGTCTGGCGGAGTTCCTGGCCCGGCTCCAGGATCGGGCGCACGCCAGCGGACAGACCGTCGAACTGCAGAAAACCACGCTGCGGCGGCTGCTGCAACGGCTGGCCGATTTCGTGGCCAGCGAGGCGCCAGACGAGTTCGACGCCGTGATGGACAACGTGGCGTCTGGCGCAGCCTGCCTCGCCCCCGGATTGCTGATGTCGCTGCTGTCCGCCTCGCCATCGCCGGCGGCCGCTGCCGACAGTGTGGACGTGCCGGGAGAACTGCGCGCACGGTTTGGCGACGAGCGCCTGGCGGCCTTCGTGGCCGAAAACGTCATCCGCGATCGTGGCGCGAGCAGCCGGCTTGCCGAAGCCTTCCACGCGCTCGCCCCCGACGAGGACGTGCGCCGCACGGCAATGATCCTGGCCGAGGAGCGTGTCTCGCTGTCGTCGCTGGCCGACGATCCGCAGTTCCACGATCTCTGGTCGCAATCCGTTGGCCTGCTGATGTCGTACTCGGATCAGGACTACGTGCCGGACGAGTACGGCCGCGAACTCGATCGCGCCCGCGCGCAGGCCGTCGACATCGAAGCCATCAGCGACGATCCTCCCGACCGTGTGGCCGCCTGGCTGGCCACCGTGGCCGACAGCGACGTGCGCGCGCTCGATCAGCAAATGCTCGTGGACCTGCTGAGCGTCGAGGATCGTGCCGAGGCGTGGACCTCGGTGCTCGACCTCGCGCTCACGCGCCTGGACCAGCTGCTCATGGTCGGCGACCTGCCACTGGCATCGGATCTCGTGGCCGCGGTCACGGGCGTCGCCGCCAGTCATCACTCACCATTTGCCAGCCAGGCGCTGGCGGCCGTCGAAGGGCTGGTGGAGGGACCGCTGGTGCCCCGCCTCATGCCGGTCATTCGTTCGGTGGACGAGAAGGACATGCCCCGCGTGACCATGCTGTGTCAGGTGGTGGGCCCCGGCCTCATCCGGCCGTTCATTGCCGCCCTCTCGACCGAAGAAAGCCGCCTGGCGGTTCGCCGCGTGAAGGACCTGCTGGTGACGTTCGGATCCGCGGCACGTGATCCGGCGCGGGCGCTGCGCAACTCATCGAACCCCGCCGTCCGGCGCGTGGCCATCGAACTCCTGCGTGACCTCGGCGGTGACAACGCCCTGGGCGACCTGCGGGCGCTGCTTGCCGACGCGGATCCGCACGTGCAGCGCGACGCGCTCAGGGCCGTCCTCCAGATCGGCACGAGCGACGCCTACGCCTTGCTCGAAGAGGCGCTGGCGGCCGGCGACGACACCATGCGGCAGGCCGTGCTGCACACCCTGGGCTCGTTTTCCGGCGAGCGGGCCGTACCGCTGCTCAGCTATCTGATCGAACACTCGTCGTGGCGAGGTCAGGCCGCCGAAACCGCGTATATCGCGCTGCTCGAGGCCCTCGGCCGCAGCGGCGGCGACACACGCGGTGTCGACCTGCTGAAGAGCGTGCTGTACCGCGGTGAGTGGTGGGCGCCGTTCCGCACCGCCCGTATCAGGGCCGCGGCCGCGCGGGCGCTGCACGCCACCGCCTCACCCGCTGGCGACACCGTGCTGGCCGAGGCCATCCGCGACGGCTCGCGCGGTGTGCGCCAGGCCGCGGCAGCAGCGACGGCACTGCCGCGCCGCTCGAACGCGCCAGGAGCGTCCCGATGACGGAACCCACACGCCAGATGCGCGTGGCCGACGACTTCGTCCGGCGGTTTGCCGCCGCCGTGCGGGGGGCGCAGTTGTACAACCCCGGGCATCCGCTGGTCACGCGGGCGCTGGCCGCGCTCGTCGATGCATGCGGTCATCTGCTGGTGGACCAGCCCAGCGTCGCCATGGGCGTGGTCGGCCACGAGGTGATTGTCGGCGACCAGCCCGTCCCCCGCAGCCGCGAGAACTACGGCGAGCTCATCCGGCGGCTCCATCGCCTAAGTATCGAGCGCCTGGCCTTCGACCGCGGTATCGAGCCCTCCGAAATGGAAACGCTCGTCCAGGCCATCAGCCATCCGGAACGGACACCTGGACGGACAGGTCCCGGCGTGGAACCATCGGGCGCGCTCGATGCCCTGGCCGACCTGCCGCATATCCGTGTCGGCCGCATCCAGACCGAAGAGCGCATCGAAACGGCGGCGGCCGACATGGCGGCCATCCGGCGCCTCTATGCGGAAGCCTCGACGGTGGCCGAGGAAGTGTGGGAAGCCGCGCGCACCGAAGGCGGACCGGACGCACACCAGGCCCGCAACCTCATCGATCAGTTGTCGCAGGCCGTGGCGCAGAACCGCACGGCGCTTCTGGCACTCACCGCCCTGCGCGAGTACGACAACTACACGTTCACCCATATGGTGAACGTCTCCATCCTCACCATGGCGCAGGCCCGCGCGCTCGGCGTCGAAGGCACGCTGCTGCGCGACTTCGGCATTGCCGGGCTGATGCACGACATCGGCAAGGTCCGCACGCCGGCCGAGATTCTCCGCAAGCCGGACCGCCTGACCGACGACGAGATGATCGTCATGCGGCGGCACGTGGTGGATGGGGCCGAGATCCTCCGCCGCACACCGGAGATTCCCTCCATTGCGCCGGTCGTGGCCTTCGAACATCACCTGCGCGCCGATGGCACCGGCTACCCGCTGGGCGTCTCACGCCCGACGCTGAACCTCGCCACCGCGCTCTGCAGCATTGCGGACGTCTACGACGCCATGCGCTCGCATCGCACCTATCAGAACGCGATGCCGACCGAACGGATTCTCGAGGTCATGAAACGCGCCGACGGCCACCAGTTCGACCAGCATCTCGTCCGGCGGTTCACGCAGCTGCTCGGCATCTATCCACCGGGCAACCTCGTACGGCTCGACGATGGGGCCGTGGCGGTGGTGCTGCAGGTGCACGCCCCCGATCCGCACCGGCCGCGCGTGAAGGTCATCATGGATGCCAAACGCCGCCGCCTGCTGAACCCGTTCGAGGTGAATCTGTTCGAACACACGGACGACCCCACGCGCGCGCGCCGCATCGTGGCGCCGCTGGATTCTCGCGATTTCGGCATCGACCCCCTCAGCTTTCTGTGAGCACCCTCATGCGCATCGCCCGTCTCCTGATCCTGCTGGTGGCGCTGGCCGGCACGGCCTGCCAGGCCGCCAGGCCCGCCGCTCCGGTTCGTCCCACGCCAAAGCTGCTGGTCGTCCTCGTCGTCGACCAGATGCGGTACGACTACATCACGCGCATGGAGAATCGGTGGCAGCACGGGCTCCGGAGGCTCGTGTCGGAAGGGGCGGTGTTCGAGCAGAACTTCTACCCCTATCTCCAGACGGTCACCTGCGCCGGTCACGCCACCATTGCCACGGGCGCCTTCCCCGTCACACACGGCATCATCCTGAACGCCTGGTGGCGCGGTACGGGCAGTGCCTCGTGCACGGCCGACCCCGACGCCCGCAGTGTCGGATACGAACCGAACGCCGAGGAGACCGGTCACAGCGGGCGCCAGTTGCAGCGACAGACGCTGGCCGATCACCTGCGCGCCCGTCATCCGGACGCGCGCGTCGTCACACTGTCGGTGAAACCGCGCAGTGCCATCATGCTGGCCGGCCACGGCGGCATTGCCACCTGGATTGACGAGAACAACGCCATCGCCACGTCGACGGCATTTGCCGAAACACCGCATCCGGCCGTGCAGGCGTACGTCGCGGCACATCCGCGTACGGCCGCGCGCTCGCAGGTGTGGGAACCGCGCCTGCCACCCGATGCCTACTCGGGACCGGACGATGGGGTTGCCGAAGCGGCGCCGCGCGGATGGTCGCCAACGTTCCCGCATCCGCTGTCGGGCGCGCCCGGCACGCCGGAGAATCAGTTCTTCACGCTGTGGGCAACGAGCCCCTACGCGGATGCGTATCTCGGCGAGATGGCGGCGTCGCTCGCGGGCGAGCTGGCGCTGGGCAAAAGAGACGCCGTGGACCTGCTGGGCGTGAGCTTCGCGGCACTCGACTATGTCGGACACGCGTTCGGCCCGGACAGTCACGAGGTGCAGGACACGCTGGTGCGGCTCGACGAGACCATCGGCGCGCTGCTGGACGCGCTGGACGCGCACCTCGGACGAGACGGGTACGTAGTGGGCCTCAGCGCGGATCACGGCGTCGGCCCCATTCCCGAAAGCCGCGCCCAGGCAGGCCTCGAGGGCGGCCGCATCATCACCACCGAGGTGATCCGCGTGGCCAATGGTGCGCTGGTGCCAACGCTCGGGCCTGGCCGGCACGTGGTGCGCGTCGACAACATGCAGATCTATCTCTCGGAGCAGGCACGAGCACGAGTGGCAGCGGAACCATCGCTGCTGACGCCGGCCCTCGACGCGCTGGCCGCACATCCGGGAATCGAGCGCGTCCTGCCCGCGGCCGGCCTCGAACATCAGCGCACGTCCGACGATCCCGCCGTGCGCGCGGCGGCTCTCAGCTACTACCCTGGACGCAGCGGCCAGATGGTCATCATCCCCAGACCCTATTACGTGGTGAGCGCCGCCAACGCCGTCGGCACGACACACGGCACGCTGCACCCGTACGACCAGCACGTACCGCTGATCTTCTTTGGCGCCGGCATCAAGGCGGGCCGTTATACCGTGCCGAGTACACCCGCCGATCTCGCGCCCACACTGGCGGCCACCATCGACCTGACGCTGCCCGACATCGATGGCCAGGCTCAGACCGTAGCGCTCGCCCCCTGACAGGACACGAGTGGGGCGTATCAACGAAAACTCACGTGCCATCATCGGCGCTCCACACCGGTGTCCGGCCCGTTCCGAAGGAACGGGCCCTTTAGAAATCGACCATGCAGCCCACTAGACGTGCCGCCGGCCAGTGACCGCCACTTCACCCGCCGCGTCATCACCGTCGTCCGCCGGATTCCGCCGGGACGGGTGGCGACCTATGGCGATGTGGCGCGCCTGGCGGGACGTCCCCGCGCGGCCCGCGCCGTCGGCAACATCATGCGGACGGCTTCGATTCCCGGTTTGCCCTATCATCGCGTGGTGGCCGCCGGAGGCCTGCTGGGGGGCTATTCCGACCCGGCCATCAAACGCGCGCTGCTGGTGGCCGAGGGCCTGACGGTGGGCGCCCGGCGCATCCGGCAGTTCGAGCGCGTCCGCTGGCCGTAAGGCCGGGGCCGGCACGAACCGGCCCGGCGCATCCGAACCGCCTGCGCGTTTTCGTCGTCTCTTCAGGGCGTGGTCAACCCTGCCGCACATGTCCTCGTCTAACCCTTCAGGAGACGTGCACAGCGGCGACCTCGACGTCGCCCGCCGCATTGGCTCTGGTGACATGGCGGCGTTCGAGGCGTTGTATGCCCGACATGCCTCCCGCCTCTACAACCTGGCCAGCCGGATGGCCGGGAACGCGGCGGAGGCAGACGACCTGCTGCAGGACATCTTCCTGCTGGCCTACCGCAAGCTCGGCAGCTACCGCGGAGAGTCGTCGCTGGGCACCTGGCTGTATCGGCTGGCGATGAATCATTGCCTGGACGTGCTGCGAAGCCGGCAGGCGCGGATGGGACAACTCACCGACTCGATGGACGCGCCGGAGCGCGCGCCCGTGGCAGCGCCACTCCCTGTGCTTGGCGCGGCCGGGCGCATCGATCTGGAACGCGCCATCCAGGCACTGCCGCCGGCCTGCCGGGCGGCGTTCCTGCTGCACGACGTCGAGGGCTTCGGCCATCATGAGGTGGCCGGCATCCTGGGCGTGTCCGAAGGCACATCGAAGTCGCAGGTTCACAAGGCCCGCCTGCGAATCCGCGCGCACCTGGCCGCGCGCGTCGAACGGGCCGAACGAGTGTAAGACCGTGCGTTGCGAAGATCTCCAACTCGTGGACCTCGTCGAAGGAACGTTGTCAGCCGCCGACATGGAAGCGGCCGACAGCCACCTCGCGGTGTGTGCATCCTGCCGGGCGCTGGTGGCCGACCTGCGCAACGTCCGTGCGGTAGCCGCCACGCTCGAGCCGCGGGTGCCGCCGCCGGACGTGTTCGCACGTATTCAGGCACGGCTGGCTGCCGCCGAGCCGGCGCCAGCCGCACGTCTCGTGGCGTGGCCCACCGGACGCCGCGCGCGGTCCACCTGGCTGGCCGCGGCCGCATCGCTGCTGGTGGCGACCGGCGTGGGCGTATCGCTGCTGGTTCGCTCCAGCACCTCGCCCGCCCCCTCGGCCGGCGATGCCATCTCGACAGCGGCACTCGTGGATACCGTGCAGGCAGACCTGCAGGCCGCCGAGTCGCACTACGAAAAGGCCATTGCCGGCCTCGAGCAGATTGCCCGCAGCGACACCGAAATACTGGAACCCCAGGTGGCGGCGGTGCTGCGAAAAAACCTCCAGGTGCTCGACCAGGCCATCGACGAAAGCCGGGCCGCCCTGCGCGTCGAGCCTGCCAGCGCCCCGGCCCAGGACGGCCTGTTCGACGCCATGCGAACCAAGCTCGCCCTGCTGCAGCAGACGGTGGAACTCATCAACGAAATGCGAAAGGGCAACCAGGCCGAAGCCGGGCGCCTGATGCAGGACTTCTCACGCTGACACCATGACCACACGCCCCCTTACCGCCGTCTTCCTGAGCGCTGTCGTCGTGACCGCGGCCACCTCGTCCGCACGTGCCGCAACCGGCCCGCCCGACACGCCCCGTGCCGCCTGGCTGGAACGGTTCACGGCCGCTCGCCAGGGGTCCGAAGAGACCGACCGGGTCGTGCGCGCATTCACGGTCGGCAACGACGGCGCGCTCGACCTGTCCAATGTGTCGGGCGATGTCCGCGTGACCGTGGCCAACGGGCGCGACATCCGGGTGGAAGCTACCAAACGTGTCCGCCACCGCGATGCCGCCGAAGCTCGCCGCATCCTGGCGGAACTGCGGGTGGACATGGCCCAGGTGGGTAACCGCGTCGAGGTGCGCACCGTCGACCCACGCCGCTCCAACCGCGGAAACACACGCGACGTCTCCATGCGTGTGGACTACATCGTGACGGTACCGGCCGCCACCGTCGTGCGGGTCCGTACCATCTCCGGCAACACCGACGTCAACGGCGTCACCGGCGAGGTGCGGGCCGAGGCGGTGAGCGGCGACGTCCGCGTAACCGGCACACCGAACCTGGCGGTGGCCAAGACCGTGTCCGGCGACGTCACGGCCCGGGACATCGGCAGCACCGCCGGGCTCACGCTGGCCACCATCAGCGGGACGGTTCGGGCCAGTGGGCTCAGCGTCCGGGGACTCGACTGTTCGTCGGTCAGCGGCAACATCGAACTGGCCAGTGTGCAGGCCGAACGTGTGCAGGCCAAATCGGTGTCGGGCGACCTCGAGTTCGGCGCCACGCTCGCGCGCGACGGACGTTACGAATTCAGCACCCACTCCGGCAACGTCCGCGTCACGCTGGCCTCCGACACCGGATTCGACCTCGACGCCAGCACCTTCAGCGGCAGCGTCCGCTCGGACCTGCCCATCACGCTGCGTGCCCCGGTCGACGGCCGCCGCGGCTCCACCCGCAGCATCCGCGGTGTCCATGGTGATGGCAGCGCCGTCCTGGCCGTCAAGACGTTCAGCGGCTCCGTTGTCATCGTCCGCCGGTAGCCCGTGCGGAACTTGCTATAATTGCCCGCGGAGGCATTTGGAAATGACCCTACGATGGCTTGTTGGAATCGCGGCCGTGCTGGTGTGGTCGGCGAGCGCCGCGGCCCAGACCACGCAACAGGGCCAGGTCCCGGGTGGAGAAACCGCTCTCGGTTCCGTCAACCTGCCGAGGGCCGTCATGGCCAACGGACAACGGCTGGCCGCCGGTACCTACCAGGTACGGCTCACCGCCGAAGCCGCGCAGCCCACGGTGGCCGGTATCCAGATGGAACGCTGGGTCGAGTTCGTGCGGGGCGGGAATGTTGTCGGGCGGGAAGTGGTGAGCATCATCCCGCAGGACGAGGTGAAGGACCTCAACAGTGGCGCCAAGGGCCCACGGCCCGGCTCCGGCTCGTCACGCGTGGAGATGCTGAAGGGCGACGACTACCTGCGCGTCTGGATCAACCGCCAGGGCGTCAACTACCTGCTGCACCTGCCGCCGGCCTGAGGCGCACCCGCGGCGGCCACCGCCGCCCGAACAAACCACTACGTCGAAGAGCCGGCTGCATCATCTGCACGCCGGCTCTTCTTGTATCAGCCAGAGCTGCCCGTCGCTCCACGTGCCGCCTCGGACGGCACGTCATCCCCCGATGGACATCACATCGAACTGCTCGTGGTGCAGGTGGACGTCCGGCCGGACGATGACATCGCGGCCCAGCAGCGTCTTGAGATCGCGCAGCACGCCGCGCTCCTCTTCCTTCAGTGCGCGGGCGATGTCGGGGTTGACGCGCAGCAGCACGCCCGGACCATCGAGATCAGGGCCTACCTTCTTCAGCTCGGTGAGAATCTCGTAGCAGATCGTCGAACTGGACTTGATGGTTCCGGCGCCCGAGCAGTACGGGCACGGCTCGGTGAGGACGCGCTCCAGGCTCTGCTTCACCCGCTTACGCGTGACGATGACGAGTCCGAAGTCTGACACCTGGAGGGCCTTGGACGGTGCGCGGTCTTTCCGCAGCTCCTGCTCCACCGCCTGAAACACCTTCTGGCGGTTCTTCTTCTCCTCCATGTCGATGAAGTCGCAGACGATGATGCCACCGAGGTCGCGCAGGCGAATCTGCCGGACGATTTCGCGGGCGGCCTCGAGGTTGGTCTTGATGATGGTGTCCTCGAGCCGGCCGGCGCTCTTCTTGCCGACATAGCGCCCCGTGTTGACGTCGATCGCCACCAGCGCTTCGGTCTGGTTGATGACGATGGAGCCGCCGGACTTCAGCCATACCTTGCTGCGGAGCGCCTTGTCGAGTTCGGCCTGGACGCCGTACTCCTCGAAGATCGGGTAATCCTTGTCGTACAGCTTCACGCGCGACGACAGGGACGGCATGATGCGGCCGATGAACTCGACAATCCGCTCGTGTTCCCGGGCATCGTCGATGCGGATGGCCGTGTAGTCGTCGGTCAGCAGGTCGCGCAGCAGCTTGTTGACGAGGCTCGGTTCCTGATAAATGACGGCGGGCGCGCGGCGCCCTTCCGACTTCTGCCGCATCTCGAGCCAGATCTTGTGGAAGTAATGGAGGTCGGCCAGGATGTCTTCCTTGGTCCGGCCCTCGGCAGCCGTGCGGATGATGACGCCGCCGCCGAAGTGGTGCTGCTCGCGGAACTCCTTCACGATGCCGCGCAGGCGGGTGCGCTCCTCACGCGTGGCAATCTTGCGCGAGATGCCGATGTGGTCGACCGTCGGCATGAACACGAGGAACCGGCCCGGCAGCGTCACGTGGCCGGTCAGCCGCGCGCCCTTGGTGCCGAGCGGCTCCTTGGCCACCTGCACCACGACGTCCTGGCCCTCTTTCAGCAGGTCCTCGATTTTCGGTTCGGGCTGGCGTTCCTTCTGGGGCTTGGCCTTTTCGCCGCCTTCACCAGGCGCCTTCGTCTCCACGTCCTCGTCGCCGCCGTCGAACTCGTCGAGGTTGGTGATGACATCGGATACGTAGAGAAAGCCATCGCGTTCGAGACCGAGGTCGATGAACGACGACTGCATACCCGGCAGCACCTTCGACACGCGCCCCTTGTACACGTTGCCGACGACGCCGCGGTTGCGTTCGCGCTCGACGAAAATTTCGGCCAGCTGGTCGTCCTCGAGAATGGCGACACGCGTCTCGTGGCCATTGGACGAGATGATCATTTCCTTGGTCATGTGATCAGTTCGTGAAGCGGCGCATCCTGACGTTCAGGATCAGACCGAACCCGGCCAGGGTGGCAATCATGGACGAGCCGCCGTAGCTCATGAGCGGCAGGGTCAGCCCCTTGACGGGCACGAGGCCTGCCGACATGGTGATGTTGTAGACGACCTGGAACGTGAAGGAGGCCAGCACGCCCAGGACCAGATAGGCGCCCAGCCGGTCCTTGGCCAGCCGGGCAGCGTCAATCGAACGTACGATGACGAACAGATAGAGCCCCAGGGCCACCAGCACACCGGCAAAACCCTGCTCCTCGGCCAGGACCGAGAAGATGAAGTCGTTGTGGGCCACCGGCAGGAACCGCAACTGCCCTTGTGTTCCCCCCATGAATCCCTTGCCCCAGACGCCGCCCGAGCCCACCGTGATGCGCGCCTGAATCTGCTGATAGCCGGCGCCGCGCGGGTCCTGTTCCGGATCGAGAAACGTCGCAATCCGTTCGCGCTGGTAGTCCTGCAGCCCGAAGCGATAGGCCACTGGCGCCGCCAGCACCGCCACCAGCGCGAGGATGCCGAGATACCGCAGCGGCATACCCGCGACGTAGGTGATGGTGAGCAGGATGGGAATGAGCGTGACCGCCGTGCCCAGGTCCGGCTGCCGGGCAATGAGCAGCAGCGGCACGGCCGTCAACACGCCGGCAAACAGCAGGTCGTTGTTGGTCAGGCCACGGCGGCGCGTGTCGCCCAGCATCTTGGCCAGCATCAGTGCCAGCGCCGCCTTTGCAAACTCCGACGGCTGCAGGTTGAACATGCCGAGATCGATCCAGCGGCGCGACCCGCCGCGCACGGCGCCGAAAAACAGTACGCCGACGAGCGCGAGAATCATCGCCAGGTAGATGAGGTGCGACCGGTCGCCGAGCGATCGGTAGTCCACCGACAGGCACACCACCATGGCCACGAGGCCCAGGCCAATGGCATACACCTGCGTCCAGTACGTGTTGGTGGGGCCGCCCGTGGCCGAGTAGATCATCGCCAGGCCGAGTGCGCACAGCGCGTACACGGCGCCAATGAGCAGCCAGTCGATATGGAAATAGAGCCGGCGGTCCAGCATCACGGCTCGAAGTCCACCGTGGTCGCGGCCGTCCGTGCGGGAGCGGGCGCTGCCGGCGCGACGGGGGCAACGGGGGCGGCCGGTGCAGGGGCCACAGGGGCCGGTGTCTGTGCGCCCGGTGGTGCGGGCAGCACCGGCAGGGGCAGACCGTCCTTCCGCGCGAAATAGGTTTCCAGGATGTGCCGGGCGATTTCCGCCGCGCGGGCGCTGGTCTCGGCGTGTTCGGCAAACACCGCGCCCGCCACTTCGGGATTGTCACGCGGCGCGAAAAACACGAACCAGCCGTGATCGCGCAGGTCGCGCGTGCTCCCGCCGGCCCGCGCCCGGCCCTGGTGCGAAATCACCTGGGTCGTGCCGGTCTTTCCCACCACGTCGCGCCCCGCGATCCGGGCCCGGCGCCCGGTCCCGGCGCCGTTCACGGCCAGCCACAATCCGTCGTGCACCGCCGAAATGGTGCCCGGCTTCATGAGCAGCGGCGGAAACGGATTGACCGGCGGCGGCACGTCCTGCCAGCCGTTCCCGTTGTCCACGGCGGTCACGAGACGGGGCACGACACGCGTGCCACCGTTGGCCACCGTGGCCATCATCACCGCCATGGACATCGGCGTGACGGAGAGCTGTCCCTGACCAATGGCCACCGAGATGGTCTCGCCCGGATACCAGCGCTCACCTGTACGCTGGCGCTTCCACTCGGACGAGGGAACGATGCTTTCCGCTTCGTTGGGCAGATCGATGCCGCTCCGCGTGGCAAGCCCGAGCCGCTCCGAATATTCGTGGATACGATCGATCCCGAGCATGTTGCCCAGCGTGTAGAAGAACGTGTTGCACGACCGTTCGATGGCCTGCCGCATGTCCATCCAGCCGTGCTGGCCGAGACACCGGTAGAAACGGCCATAGAAGTTGCCGCCGCCGGGGCAGAAAATCCTGTGCTCCGGCGACACCAGCCCTTCTTCGAGCGCGGCCGTGGCCACCACGATCTTGAACGTCGAACCTGGCGAGTACCGCCCCTGAATGGCGCGGTTCTGCAGCGGCCGCAGGCGGTCGCTGTTGAGCGCCGCCCACGTGGCGCGATCGATGCCGGTGGAAAACGCGTTGGGATCGTAGGCCGGCAGGCTCATCAGCGTCAGCACGTCGCCACTGCGCGGATCGAGCACGACCGCCGCGCCAGCGAGGTCGGCGTGGTCGAACGCGTCCTCCGCGGCCTTCTGCATGCCGAAGTCCAGCGACAGGCGGACGCGCTGCCCTTCGGTGGGCGGCAGTTCCTCGAGCGTCCGGATTTCGCGCCCGAGGCTGTTGACGACGACACGGCGGGCACCGTCCGTGCCCATCAGGTGCCGGTTGTAGATGCGCTCCACACCCGACTGTCCGACGATGGTGCCCGCGGCCAGGCCGTCTTCGCTCACCTGCTGGTCGCTGGCCTCGCCCACGTACCCGATGAGATGCGCGGCCAGGGCCTGCCCCGGATAGTCGCGCGTCGGCACTTCCTGCACCACCACGTCCGGCAGCTCCGACTCGAGCCGGCGCGCCGCCACGGCCGCGACCTGTGCCAGCGATGCATCGTGAATGACCACGATGGGCCGGTACGACGGTTCGCGCCGGTGACGTTCGACGGTGTCGCGAATCTGGGTCTCGTCGACGCCCGTCACCTCGGCCAGCAGGTGGATGGTGCGCGACAGATCGCGGGTGTGCTCGCGAACGATGGAGATGTTGAAGGCGCTGCGATTCTCGACGAGAATCCGGCCGCCACGATCGTAGATGACCCCGCGCGGCGCCCGGAGCGGCAGCGTCCGCTGATGGTTGTTCTCGGCCATCTCCTGGAAACGCGCGTGCTGCGCAATCTGCAGGTACCAGAAGACGCCCGCGAGCGCGCCGAAGACGAGCAGCACCGCAACCCGCAGCCACACGAGTCTGCTGGCCAGCCGCCGTCGTTCCTCTGCGATCGCCATGTATGCTCCGCCTATCCTACAGCCTCACCGTCGTCCCCGGCCCCGTGTCCGCGGGCGCGACACGACACCCGGCAGCCACTCGGCCACCTGACAGCCGACGACGCCAACGACGGCGTTCCCGACTGCCTGCAACGCCACGCCGCCGTACGGATCGTCGAACGTCCGCAGGCCGAGCCCGGCGTAGAGCCCCATGAACACCGCCGCGTGCGCGACCGTGGCCCCCGCAAACACCACGAATCGGGGCAGCGAGGCCGTCACGATGAACTGCGTCCCCAGCCGCCCAACCGCAAAGCCCACCAGCGTCTTGGCCAGCGCGCCAATGCCCATCACGCCGCTCGACAGCGCATCCTGCACGAGCCCCGCGGCCGACCCCACCACGATGCCGGTCGTCGGTCCGGACGTCAGGGCCAGGTACACGACCACCACCAGCACGAGGTCCAGTGTGGCCGTTTCCGGCAGCAGCCCCGACAGCGTGGTCTGCAGCACCAGCGCGGCCACGACGACCACGGCCTGCACAAGCGCCCTCACGGCGGCGTTGCACCTTCATCCGCGTCCGCGGCAGCCGACGGCGTCAGTACCACCAGCACCTCTTCGAGACGTGAGAAGTCCACGGCCGGCCGGATACGGATTTCATGATAGGTGCCCGCGCCACGCTCCGCGCCTTCGACCGTGCCAATGACAAATCCCTTCGGGTAGATGCCGTCGATGCCCGACGTCACCACCAGGTCTCCCGGCTGCACGTCGGCCGTGGCCGGCACGTAGTCCATGCGCATGCCGTCCTGTCCCATCCCGACGACCAGCCCCTGGGCTCTCGTCCGTTCGATGATGGCGCCGGCCGCGGCGTTCCGATCGATGAGCAGCTGCACCTTCGAGGCGCGAACGCTGGGCAGGATGACGCGCCCCACCACGCCGGCCGCCGAAATCACGGCCAGGTCGGTCCGCAGGCGATGCGCGGTGCCCTTGTCGATGGTGACGGTCCGGAACTCCGGGCTGGCCGCGCCGGCAATGATCTCCGCGGCCGTGGTGTCGAGGTCGGCGCGTTCGCGCAGCTCGAGCAGCTGCCGCAGCGTTTCGGTGCGCTGAGCCAGCGCGCGCTCCTCCTGCAGGCGAACCTGCAGGTCCTGGAGGTCCTGCCGGAGCCGCGCGTTCTCGGCGTAGGTGCCGCGCAGGTCGATGTAGCCCGACCACACGTCGCCGACGCCGGTCACGGCTCCCATGGCCAGACGCTGGAGTTCGGCGACGGCGCCGAAGGTGACCATCTGGACGCCCGGCAGCCCCCGTACCGTGTTCACCTGGGCGGAGATGAGCGCCACATGGAACACGACGGCCACGCCGAGCACGAGACCGGGGCGATGCCTGATGTCCGCGAGCGCCATGGCGGTTGTCGTCAGCGGCCTGGTGGGAGGTCCCGTGCCGCTAGTCGATGGCGATCTTCCTCAGGAGGTCGAACTCGCCGAGCATCTTGCCCGCTCCCAGCACGACGGACGACAGCGGATCCTCGGCCGCCGACACGGGCAGCCCCGTTTCGTCGCGCAGGCGCTTGTCGAGGTTCTTCAGCAGCGAGCCGCCGCCGGTCACGACAATGCCCCGGTCGACGATGTCGGCCGACAGCTCGGGCGGCGTGCGCTCCAGCGCCACACGAACGGCATCGACAATGACATTCACCGTTTCGGCCAGCGCTTCACGAATTTCATCGTCCGAGATGGTGATGGTCTTGGGCACGCCCTCGATGAGGTGCCGGCCCTTGATTTCCATCGTGATGCGGTCGTCGAGCGGCGCGGCCGACCCGAGTTCCATCTTGATCTGCTCGGCGGTGCGTTCGCCGATGAGCAGGTTGTAGGTCTTCTTGATGTACTGGATGAGGGCCTCATCCATCTCGTTACCGGCCACACGCACGGCCTTGCTGTAGACAATGCCGGCCAGCGAAATGACGGCAATGTCGGTGGTGCCGCCGCCGATGTCCACGATCATGCTGCCGCCGGGCTCCCCATCACCGAGCCCGCCGGCAG
>CAZZGM010000004.1:0-3761 GCA_964653955.1 uncultured Bifidobacteriaceae bacterium
TCAAGCGCGACATGGAGTCGTCGACGCCCATGGATCGCCTGCTGTGTGGCGATGTCGGCTACGGCAAGACCGAAGTGGCCATGCGAGCCGCGTTCAAGGCGGTGATGGACGGCAAGCAGGTGGCCGTCCTCGCCCCCACCACGATTCTGGCGTTCCAGCACCTCAAGACGCTGAAAGCGCGGTTTGCCGCGTTTCCCACACGCATCGAGATGGTGAGCCGCTTCCGCACGAAGCAGGAGATTGCCGAGACGCTGGAAGGGCTGGCTGCCGGTCGTGTGGACATCATCGTCGGTACACACCGGTTGCTGTCGAAGGACGTGCAGTTCCGCGATCTGGGACTGCTGGTGGTGGACGAGGAACAGCGGTTTGGCGTGACGCACAAGGAGCGCATCAAGCAGATGCGCAAGAAGGTGGACGTCCTGACGATGACGGCGACACCGATTCCGCGGACGCTGAACATGTCGCTGGTGGGCATCCGCGACATGTCGGTCATCGAAACGCCGCCGCGTGATCGCCTGGCCATCCAGACGAATGTCGTGAAGTTCGACGCCGATGTTCTGACACGCGCGATTCGCGCGGAGATGTCGCGCGGCGGCCAGGTGTACTTCGTCCACAATCGCGTCGAGTCGATCTTCTCGATGGGCAATCTGCTCCAGAGGATCGTACCGGAAGCACGCGTCGTGGTCGGACACGGACAGATGGGCGAAGACGTGCTCGAACGTGCCATGCTCGACTTCATGGCACACCGGTTCGACGTCCTGCTGGCCACCACCATTGTCGAAAACGGTCTCGACATTCCCAACGCCAATACCATCATCATCAACCGCGCCGATCGGTACGGCCTGTCGCAGCTCTATCAGCTTCGCGGACGTGTCGGCCGGAGCGACCGTCCGGCCTTTGCGTACCTGCTGATTCCACCCGAGCAGTCGCTGTCGCCGGTGGCGCGTAAGCGTCTGGCGGCCATCAAGGAGTTCAGCGACCTCGGCAGCGGCTTCCGCGTGGCGGCGCTCGACCTGGAAATCCGCGGCGCCGGCAACCTGCTTGGCGGCCAGCAGAGCGGGCACATCGACGCCATTGGCTTCGAGATGTACATGAAGCTGCTGGAGGACACGATCCGCGAGCTGAAGGGTGAGGATCTCGAAGACGATGTGCGCGCGGTGGTAAATCTCAAGGTGGACTTCCGTCTCACCGAGGCCTACGTGCCGGACATGAATCAGCGGCTCACCATCTACCGCCGTATTGCCGCGGCGCGTTCCGAGGACGAGATTGCGTCCATCGTGGACGAGGTCCGCGACCGCTACGGCGCGCCTCCGACGGCGCTGCTCAACCTGGCCGACTACGCGCGCATCCGGGTGCTGTCCGACCGGCTGGGCCTCGAAACCCTCGACCGCGACGCCTCCGCCGTCGTCTTGAAGTTCAGGGAGAAAAAGACGACGGTCGATCCGGTGCGGATTCTCAACCTCATCCGTGAGCGCGACGACCTGACGCTGGTGCCGCCGTCCACGCTCAAGCTCGACCTCTCGGCCGCGCCGGGCGAAGCGGCCGCGGGGCCCGAAACGAGCGCTGGAGCAGGTTCAACCGCTGGCCGGCCCGGTGCTCCGGTAATCCGCCGTGGCCGCATCGTTCGTCCGGCGCGCAAGCCTGCCTGGTGGGCGGCACGAGCGACGGCCGGGGCCGTGACGCCCGGGTTCTCGAAAGCCGAGATCCTGAAGGCGCCTCAGGAGGACCCACGCGCGCCCGATGGTGTGCTGGAGCGTGTGACGGGGTTGTTGCTGGCCCTGTTGGACGAGGGATAAACTTAGGTGTTGCGGGGATTTACCCAAATGAACGTAAAAACGATGACGGTGGCGGCGCTGTTGGTTGTCGTGGCGCTGGCCGCGCCTCGAGCCGACATCATCGAGCAGGTGCTGGTCAAGGTGAATGGCGACATCATCACCAAGACCGATCTCGAGCAGCGCCAGATTTCGGCACTGCGGCAGAAGAACCCGAACTTGCGGCCCGATAACGAAGCGGCGCTCCGTCAGGCACTGGCCGACGTCACGCCCGAGGTCATTGTCGATGCCATCGACGAGCTGCTCATCGTCCAGCGTGGACGCGAGCTTGGCTACGCGATGACCACCGATCAGTTCAACAGCATCATCGAAAACATCAAGAAAGAGAACAAGCTCACCGACGACGAGCAGTTCCAGGCGGCGCTGAAGCAGGAAGGCCTGACGCTGGTGGACCTCCGGCGGCAGCTCGAGCGGACGATGATCGTGCAGCGCGTGCAGCAGACCGAGGTGATCAACAAGCTGCAGGTGACCGACGCGGAATTGAAGATGTATTACGACAGCCACCGCGACGCCTTCACGACGAAGCCGGAAATGACGCTGCGCGAGATTCTGGTGGCCGTGCCGGTGAGCGAGAAGGGCGTGAACGTGGGCGTCGAGGACGAGGCGCGCGAGAAGGCCGAGGACATCCGGAAGCGGCTGCTGGCCGGCGAACCGTTCCCGCGTCTGGCGGCGGAGTTGTCGGATTCGCCATCGAAGGCCAACGGCGGCCTGGTGGGCCCCATTACGGCAGACGTTCTGGCGCCGGATCTGCAGAAGGCCATTGGCGGCCTGAAGGTGGGTGATCTGACTCCCGTGCTCCGTACCGCGCGCGGCTTCCAGGTGATCAAGCTGGAATCGCGTGACGAAGCGACGCTGCGATCGTTCGATCAGTCGCGGTCCGACATTGCCGATCGGATTGCCAACGACAAGCGCGTCGGCGAGTACTCGAAGTTCATGGAGCGGCTGCGCGTGCAGGCCATCATCGACTGGAAGAACGAGGAGATCAAGAAGGCCTGGGAAGTCGGCCTGCGCATTGCGGCCGCGCAGGCGTCGACGGGACAGCCGTGAGCGCCGAGCCGTCGCCCGACGAAACGGTCCATTGGTACGCGGTGTGGACGCGGTCACGGCATGAGAAAGCCGTCCGCGATCAACTGCTCCGCAAGTCCATCGAGGTGTTTCTGCCGACGGTCACCAAGTGGAGCCGGTGGAAGGACCGCAAGAAACAGATCGACTGGCCGTTGTTTCCCGGCTACTGCTTCGTCCGATTCGATCCGCAGCATCGTCTTCCGGTGCTCACCTGCGACGGCGTGGTGCAGATCATTGGCACCGAGGGCGTGCCGGCGCCCATTCCTGACGTGGAAATCGACGGCATCCGTCAGCTCGTCGAAAGCGAACTGCAATACGACCCGTGTCCGCTGATCAAGGAGGGCGAGATGGTGAAGGTCGTCTCGGGCCCTCTGAAGGGTGTGATCGGCCGCCTGCAGCGTAAAGGCGCGCACGCGCGGCTGGTGCTGTCGGTGGATCTCATTGGTCAGGCCGTGAGCGTCGAAGTGGACGCGGCTGACGTGCGGGCCCTGTAGGAACGGGTACAGATGCCGGGTGATCGCGTCATAAAAATCGGGTCCGTGTCACTGCCCTCGCCGTTTGTCGTGTCGCCAATGGCGGGCATGACGGATACGGCGTTCCGGCGCCTCGTCAAACGCCAGGGGGGCTGCGGTCTCGTGGTGTCCGAGATGGTGAGCAGCGAAGGGCTCGTCCGCGGTATCGACCGGACGCTCGAGTACGCGGAGTACACGGAAGAAGAGCGGCCCGTGTCCATCCAGATTTTCGGCGGCGATCCCGAACGGATGGCCGAAGCCGCGCGCGTGGTCGAAGGGATGGGCGCCGACATCGTGGACGTGAACATGGGCTGCCCGGTGCCGAAGATCGCCAAACACCAGGCGGGCTGCA
>CAZZGM010000004.1:3771-21933 GCA_964653955.1 uncultured Bifidobacteriaceae bacterium
CTTGCGCGTGCCCGCGAGCCGGCGCATGCGGCCGCCATCATCAAGGCCATGACATCGGCCGTGCGTATTCCGGTAACGGTGAAGATGCGCAAGGGCTGGGACGAAACCGACCTGAGCGCGCCCGACGTGGCGCGCCGCGTCGACGACGCCGGCGCCGCCGCCATTGCCATTCACGGACGCACCGCCAGGCAGTCGTACTCGGGGCAGGCCGACTGGGACTTCGTGGCCGGCGTTGCCGGCGCGGTGCGGATTCCCATTTTCGGATCCGGCGACTGCGTGGAGCCCGAACAGGTGGTGGAACGCCTGCGCAGCGGTGTCAGCGGCGTGTTCGTTGGCCGGGGCGTGCTGCGGAATCCGTGGATTCTCGCGCAGGCGCAGGACCTCATGGCCGGCCACGCGCCGCGAGTGGTGACACCGGAAGAACGCGGGCGGTTCCTGCTGGACTACATGGACCTGTTGTTGCGCCAGGGACAGGACGAAGCCGAAGGGTTCCGCCACGTGGCGCCTGGCCAGGTGCCGTCACCTGTCGCCGCCAGCCGCAGCCACGAACGCTGGATCATCAACAAACTGCGCGCGCTGTGCACGTGGTACTCCAGGGGCCTCACAGGCGGCGCGCAGCTGCGGATTGCCGTCAACGCGGCCGAGTCGCTGGGTCATCTGCGCGGCATCATCGAAGGGTTCTTCATGGGCGAGCCGGCGGCTGTTCGCGGCTCCATCGAGTGATCGGCCTCACGCGGAGCAGACGCTCATGAGCCTGCGCGTGGCCTTCGACCTGGACGGCACGCTGGCCGACATGCACTCGGTGCTGCGGCGCGAGGCGTTGCGCCTGTTTGGCGACAGCGTGCTCCCGCCGCCCTCATCCGATTCAACCGGTACCGACACCACGGACGAAGCAGGTGGCATGGCTGCTGCCACCGGACTCCGCCTCACCACGTCACAACGTTCGCAGCTCTGGGATCACGTTCGCCAGACCGACAACTTCTGGACGACGCTGCCGGAGCAGGAGCCCGGGATCATTGCGCGGCTGGCGGAGATGGCGAATGCGCGCCGGTGGGAAGTGATCTTCGTCACCACCCGCCCATCGAGTGCCGGCGACACCACGCAGCGGCAGTCGCAGCAGTGGCTCGAGCGATACGGCTTTCAGTTGCCGTCCGTGTTCGTTGTCAGACGCTCGCGCGGGAAGCTGGCCGATGCGCTGCACCTCGACGCGGTCGTGGACGACCGGCCGGAGAACTGCCTCGACGTCGTCCTGGACAGCAAGGCACGGGCGCTGCTCATCTGGCCGGGCGCGGCTTCGGACATGCCGCTGGGACTCTCGAAGATGGGCGTGCGCGCGGTGCCGAATGCAACGGCTGCGCTGGCTCTGCTGGCGCGCTTCGACGATCGCCGCCGGCATCCGAAGGTGGTGCAGTCCCTCAGGAAGATGCTGTCGCTGGACGAGTTCGACCGAATCTAGGTGGCGGTGGCGTTGCGCTCCGCTGACCCGGTGCGGGCTGTTCGGCTCTCGGGCCGGGCGCTCCCGGAGCTATTCGAGACCGGCCAGGCGGCCAACGGCACCCGTGTCGGCGGCGTCCACGATTTCGAAGTCGTGGGCCAGCGCCCGTTCCGTTGCCGTGTGGAACAGCCTTCCGAGCGCCATGTGTGAGGGATGGCGGAGATACGCGTCGAGATCCTCCACCGAGTCGAACTCCAGGACGAGCGCAAACTCGAAGTCCACCGGCGACGCCTCGTCGTAGTTGTAGCCGAGCACCCGCCGGCGTCCGGCGCGGGCGCGGCGAATCTGCGGGATGTCGCGGCAGGCCGCTTCGAGCGCGTCGAGCACGCCCTGTCGATCGGCGGGCCCCAGCGTGGACAGCGGTGTGAACAGTACGACGTGCGCGATCATTCTTCCTCCGTTCGCCGGCGGCGGTCCGTGGCCTGGCGAATGCGCTGCTTGAAGCGCGTCCACTTCGCTTTTTTCGCGTCGATATATTTCTGACGGGGGTCGCGGTGAGTACCGCCGGGCCGCCACTTGCGATCGCGCGGTGGATATTCGGCTGCGCGTTTCTTGCGCTCTTCCTCGCGCCGCGCGGCCACGGCGGCGTCGGCCGCTTCCTGGCGCGATCCCCAGAGCTTGCCGCCCTGGAACCACATCATGACGGCGGAGGGGTGCTTTTCCTTGATCCGGTTGAAGGTGGGCGCCAGATCCTCCACCTCTTTCGCGCGGAATGCCGTCGGCTGGTTGTCGACGAGAATCGTCCAGTAGGCAAAACGCGGCGGCACAACGGTATCCTATCCCGAGATGGAGCTGGTCGTCGCCAACCTCGAAGACATGCAGGCGCAGCTCGCGGCGGGCTTCGAGCGGCTCGCCGCGGCGGCGCCGCTGACGTGCGCGGTGTCGGGAGGGCCAACCTCGCTGATTCTCCTCACGGCGCTGCGGCACGCGCAGCCCGACTGGTCGCGCGTGCGCCTGTTTCTCACGGACGAGCGTGCCGATGCCCAGAGCGACGGCGAGTCGTACGCCGCCGTTGTCCGGCGGATGCTCGTCGATTCGCTGCCGGGGCCGCGCCCGCGCCTGTTCCCCATGCCGCTGCACCTCGACCTGGACGAGGCCGCGGCCGCCTACGATGCCGTGCTGGACAGGGAACTGCACGGCGAGGCGCCGGACCTGGCCATTGTCGGCCTCGGCGAAGACGGACACCTGGCGGGTCTCTTTGCCGGGCAGCCGGCGCTGACCGAACAGACCCGTGTAGTTCCCGTACACGCCGCGCCACGGCCGCCATACCGGCGGCTGACGCTGTCGTTGTCGTACCTGGTGAGCTGCAATCAGATCTGGGTCGTGGCGGTGGGGCCGCGCAAGCGCGCCGTGGTTCAGGCGGCCGTGCTGCGGTCGGGCGGAGACAGTCCGTTCGATCAGGTGCTGCGGTATGCCTCGGACGTGACCATCTTTACGGATCAGCCGCTTCGTCACGCATGAGGTCGGCGGTGTCCGCCGCATCCAGCCGCCGCAGCTTTTCGACGAGCGTGGTTCGTTTCAGCCCGAGCAGCCGCGCCGCTGCGCCGCGATTGCCGTCCGCGCGCGTCAGCGCCTGCATGATCAACTCACGCTCGATGCCGGCCATGACCGACGGCAGGTCGATGCCCTCGTCGGTCAGCGTCGGCACGCTCGCGGCGCGAGAACGGCCATCGCCCAGCTCGGGGGGAAGGTCATCGGCCTCGATCTGCCGCCGGCCGCCGCCCAGCGCCAGGGCCCGTTCGATGACGTTCTCGAGCTGGCGCACGTTACCCGGCCAGTCGAAGGCCATCAGACGCCGCATGGCATCCTGCGTGATGACTACGGTGTCGGTGGCGTCGGGCGGCTGCAGCTTCTGGATGAAACGTGCCGCGAGCAGCGGGATGTCTTCCAACCGTTCGCGTAGCGGCGGCAGGTGCACCGCCACCACGTTCAGGCGGTAAAACAGATCCTCGCGGAACGTGCCCTCACGCACCATCTTCGACAGATCGGCATTGGTGGCGGCAACGACGCGCACGTCCACCTTGACCGTTCGTGGATCACCAATCCGCTCGAACTCGCGTTCCTGAAGCACGCGCAGCAGCTTGGCCTGAATCGAAGCTGGCATCGTGCCCACTTCGTCCAGGAACAACGTGCCCTCGTCGGCCTGCTCGATGCGTCCAATCCGCGACGCCACGGCACCGGTGAACGCCCCGCGCACGTGACCGAAGAGCTCGGCTTCGAGCAGGGCCTCGGGAATGGCGCTGCAGTTGATGGCCACGAACCGCTCTTCGCGCCGCGTACTGCTCTGGTGAACGGCGCGCGCCACCACTTCTTTGCCCGTGCCCGTCTCGCCGGTAATGAGCACCGTGGCCGTGGTGGTGGCCACCGTTTCGATGAGCTGATAGAGCGCGCGCATCGGCGGACTCTTGCCCACCATGGCGCCAAGACCAAACCGCTCATCGAGCTGCTGGCGGAGATAGGCGTTTTCGTCCTGCAGGCGGCGCTGCTCGAGCGCGGTGGTAATGGCGTGTTTCAGCTCGTCGAACTGGAACGGCTTGGCCACGAAGTCGGCCGCGCCGCGCTTGATGATGTCCACGGCATCTTTCACCGTGGCATAGCCGGTCACGACAATGGCGACGATGCCCGGGTAACGTTCGAGGGCCGCGTCGATGACCTGGCGGCCGTCGATGCCCGGCAGGCGCAGGTCCGAAACGATGACGTCGAAGGCAAAACGCTGGAGCTGGTCCAGTGCTTCTTCGCCCGAACGAGCCTCGACCACCGAAAATCCCTCGTCCGCCAGACGTTCCGCCACCACGCTCCTCAAGCTGTCCTCATCGTCTATGAGGAGGATATTTGGCGTGGCGTCAGTCATTTACAGAGATTGTCAATATTTTGACAGATGTTGTCAACCCTGCACACCTAATCTCGTCGTGGCAAGGGCCGATAGTCTCCTTGTGAGCGCGGCCGGAACGTCGAGCCGAGGAGGCAGGAGTAACGTGGAACGTCAAACCGTAAGCATCATGAAAGCGTGCGAGCTCGTCGGAGTGAGCCGCCGCACCATCTACAACTGGATTGCGGCTGGCAAGGTGGAGTACGTGCGCACCGCCGGCGGCAGCATCAGGATTTTCGTCGACACGTTGTGGCGGCAGCCCGATGGCTCGGCCCCGACCTCTCCCGCAGCCACGGCCTGACGTGATTACGGAGACCACCACCGGGCCCGTGCCCCCTGCCATGGCCGACGTCACCGACCCTGGCGTTGAACACCTGCGGTCGCTCATGCACCGCCTCAACAACCAGCTGGGCGTCATTCTCGCCCACGCCGAGTTGCTCGAGGTGAAGGCCGGCGACGAACTGCAGCGCGCGCGTGCCACCCAGGTGGTTGCCGCGGCGCTCCAGGCGATGAGCCTGGCTCGCGAAATCCGCTCTGCCATGACCGACGCGGACTAGTACCACCAGCGTCCACCGGTCCGACACCCCCCAGCCAGACGGGAGCCCTGCCGCGGCTCCCGGCCTCTCCTTCCTAGTCAAACGCCCGAGAATTACGGTTTTGTATTCGCATGTTCAAGCATGCGTGCGCACAAGTGTGCATGTCAGGTTCTTGACACTTATCGTCTGTCCATCGTCAACGAACTGACGATCCTTGGCACCTCCCTGGCGGATACCCGGGCTCTGCTGATTACAAATAAGTGCATTGTTTTCAAGGCTTTACTCAACTTCACACCGGATCTGCCCGCTGCTGTACGGTGCTGCACAGCAGCTGGCATTGAGGTTGCCTTACAGGAGGGCGAGACCCGACCCCTGGGTCCAAAGGATGAGCGATCACATGAGCGTCGAGGTGAGCACAGAGTTCAAGCGCGTGGAAGCCGGGTTGCCGTTCGTCGAGGCCCTGGCCCGGAGGATGGCCGCCACCATGCCCCACTCCATCGATCTGGGAGATCTGGTGCAGGACGGCGTCATTGGTCTCATTGACGCGGCGAACCGGTACGACGACAGCCGCGGCATCAAGTTCGAGACCTTTGCCGAACGCCGCATTCGTGGCGCCATGATTGACGCTCTTCGCAAGGACGCCTGGCCGCGTGGTGTCCGCCGCGTGCGTCGTGAGCTCGAGGCCGCGCGCGAGAAGCTGCGCGCCCGCCTCGGACACGAACCGTCGCTGGCCGACCTGGCCGCCGAAGTCGGATCCGACGAGAAGCGCCTGGGCAAGACCATCGTCCGGATCAACACCATCGAGTCCACGTCGCCCTACACGTCCGGCGACCACGTCGACGACCAGCAATTGCCGGCCGTGTTGATGCCCGCCGAGCCCGCGCGTCCCGACGCGATTTACGAACAGACCGAAGTGCGCGACCGTGTTCGCCGCGCCCTGGCCACGCTGCCTGCTCGCGAGCAGCGCGTGATTGCGCTCTACTACTACGACGATGTGACCATGAAGGAAATTGGTCATGAGCTGGGCGTGAACGAGTCGCGCGTGTCGCAGTTGCACGCACGCGCCCTGCGCCGCCTGCGCGATGCCATGGGCGCCGACGCCGTTCCTGGCGCCGCAGCCGCCACCGCCCTGCGCAGCGCCATCCTGGAGTTCCGCGCCCGCCCGGTCATGGCCAAGGCCACGTTGCCGGAATCCGACACGCGCGTGGCCGCCGGTGCCACTCGCCGCGCCGGTACCGCGCTGGTGGTGCCCTACGACAGCGTGTCGCGCGCGGCTCGCAACAGCTCGCCCAGCCGGAAGGGCTTCGACAGCCAGCGGCAGCCCGTGGTTTCGAGAAACCGCTCGGCGTCGGTGCCGGCGACGTCACCGGTGACGAAGATCACCCGTCGCGCCAGGGCCGGCGTGGCGGCCGCCATGGCCCGATAGAACTGCATGCCGTCGATACGCGGCATCTTCAGGTCGCAGATGATCAGTTCGTAGGACTGTTCGGCGAGGCGGGTGAGTCCCTCCTCGCCATCGCCGGCGCGGTCCACCACGAATCCTGCATCACCCAGTGCTTCGGCCACGGCCACGGCCAGCGCGGGCTCGTCTTCGACTACCAGCACCCTCGCTCCCCGGAACGCTTCGAGCGAGACGGCCGACGCCGCAGCAGCCGAAGGCGCCGGATCCGCTGCCCGCACCGTGACGGGCAGCTCCACGAAAAACGACGCGCCACGCTCACCATCCGAGCGCAGCCAGATGCGGCCTCCGTGTTCCTTCACGAGCGCGTACGCCACGCTCAGGCCGAGGCCGGTGCCGGTCCCCACCTCCTTGGTGGTGAAGAAGGGGTCGAAAATCCGCGGCTGCACCTCGGCCGGCACCCCGGGACCATCGTCGTTCACCTCCAGGAACAGCGTGCCGCGGTCATCGTCGTGCCACGTGCGTACGACCAGCGTGCCGCGCCCGTGCGTCGACAGCATGGCCTGCTCGGCGTTGATGATCAGGTTGAGCAGCACCTGCTTGACCTGGTGGCCATCGGCAAACACGGGCGGCAGTCCTGCCGCCAGCGCTTCGATGAGCGTGATGTTCGAGACACGCTGGCCGTAGGCCCTGAGCGCCAGCGTTTCGCGCACGACCTGGTTGAGGTCCACCATGCCGCGCGTGCTCTGGCGTTTGCGGGCGAACGTCAGCAGGTTGCGGACGATGCGCGCGGAACGTTCGGCTTCGCCGAGGATGATGGCCAGACCGCGGCGCGTCCGTTCGTCGGGCGGGCGTTCGGAGAGCCGTTCGGCCCACGACAGGATGGTGGCCAGCGGGTTGTTCAGCTCGTGCGCCACGCCCGAGATGGTGTGGCCAAGCGCGGCCATCTTCTCGGCCTGGAGGAGCTCCGTCTGGATGTCGCGCGACTCGTCGTCGAGCCGCCGGCGCTCACCGACGTCGCGGACGATGGCTTCCACGAGAAGGCCGGTGCCGGACGCCTCGGCTCTGGCCGACACCTCTATCCAGGCCATCGAGCCATCCTGCCGGTACAGCCGCAGCAGGTGGTCCGACACCATGCCGGCCGCCCGCAGGCGATCCAGCAGCGTGCCGCGCGCGCCGGTGTCGACGAACCGGTCGGTATCGAAGGGACGCACCAGCGCCGCCGGTGTTTCCGGCGGGTAGCCGAACACCAGCTTGAGGTGCGCGTTGGCGGCCAGGGTTGCCGACCCCGAGGCGTCGAGGGTTCCGATATAGAACCCCTCGTGGGCGCCGTCGAAGAACCGGGTGAAAGCGTCGGCGCGATCGGTCACGAGCGTGCCCTCAATCTATCGCAACTCCTGATGTTTGACAGGCCCTCATCAGGGAGCTAGGCTCAGCGTGCGCATGAAGCCCTACGGTCTGGACGTGTTGCCGCTCGCGGGACTGGCCGCAGCGGTCATCGTCCTGTTCGCCACCCCGCTGTCGCGAGTGATCGCGTCCGTGCGGGAACTGGAGGAACAGACCGGCCTGCTGCTGCTGCCGGCCTTCGTCATCCTGGTGATGGCGGCGGCCATCCACATGCTGCGCACCCGTTATGCCGCGCGAGCGGATGCCGCCATCGAAGAGGTGCGTCGCGAAGAAGGCGCGCGGCGTGCCGACGAACAGGGGCGCCTGATGGCGTTCGGCCAGGCCCTGGGCCGATCGACGGACTTCGATGCCATCCGCGTCAGCATTGCGCAGTTCATGCCAGCCATTGCCGGCACGGAACGGGTGTGGGTGCTGGTGCGTGAAGGCACGCAGTGGCACGCGCTGGCCGGCGACACGCGCGGCAGCGAAGACGCGCTCAAGTGGGGCGATCTGGCGGAGCAGCTCCTGGCCGGCGCTCACGCGCACGGCGGCGACAGCGACCGGGCGCTTGGATTCCCCCTCACGGTGGGATCGGCAGCCGTGGGCGTGCTTGGCGTCCGGCCCGCCAACGGGGAGCTGACACCGGATCAACGCCGCGCCATCGAAGCGGCCTGTCCCGTGATTGGCCTGGCCATCCGGCAGGCGCAGCTGACACGCGAGCTGCGCGAGAACAGCGTGCGCGACGCGCTCACCGGCTGCTTCACGCACGGCCATGCCCTCGAGGTGGTCGATGCGGAATTACGGCGGGCCCGGCGCAGCCAGGCGCCCGTGTCGCTCATCATGTTCGACGTCGATCGGCTGAAGGACGTCAACGACCGCCATGGACACCTGTGCGGCGATGCGGTGCTGGGTGCCATCGGCAAGCGTATGCGCGAGGTGCTGCGCGGATCGGATCTGAAGTGCCGCTACTCCGGCGAGCAGTTCCTCGTGCTGCTGCCCGAGACGCCCATTGGCGGTGCCAAGCGGGTGGCCGAAACATTGCGGCGCGAAGTGGCCGATCGTCCGGTGGCATGGGCGGGCGAACAGCTGCGGATTACCGCCAGCTTCGGGTTGGCGCAGGCGCTGTCTGGTGAAGTGAACGTGGCGGCACTCATCGGCCGCGCCGAGCAGGCGGTTCATCGCGCGAAGGACGCCGGCGGCAACTGCCTGCGCCTGGCTCCCGAAGGGATTGCCGTGTCCACGGATACCGGCGACAGCACGCTGCCGCTCGAGTGAGCGTCACCCCGCCGCCGCACGCGCGGCATCCAACTTCCATGACCGGATCCGTCAGGCTGGCCTGGGCAGCGTGGGTCACCATCTGCCTGGTCTGGGGCACGACGTACCTGGCCATCAGGGTTGCACTCGAAACCGTCCCCGTCCTTCTTCTGGCAGGTTTGCGCTGGACCGCCGCTGGCCTGCTGCTGGCGGCCATTGCGCGGTTGATGGGACGTCCGCTGCCGAGCCTGCGGTACTGGGCCGGGCTCGCGCTGCTTGGCTTTCTCATGAACGTCATTGGCAACGGCATGGTGGTGTGGGCCGAGCAGTACGTGGCCAGCGGACTCACGGCCGTGATCATTGCATCGGTACCGTTCTGGGCCGTCGGTGTGGAAGCGTGCCTGCCCGGCGGCGAACGTCTGCAATGGCCGACGCTGGCGGGACTGAGCATCGGTTTCACCGGCATCGTCGTGCTGGTGTGGCCCGAGATGCAGGGTGGCGGTCAGGCGGGACGGCAGATGGTGGCCGGCGTGGCGGCCATCCAGGTGGCGTGCCTGGGATGGGCGATGGGCACGGCCTACGCGCGCCGTCATCCGTCCGCGTCCGATCCGTTGACGGCGTCGGCGGTCCAGATGCTGCTGAGCGGCGTCATGCTGCTGGGACTGGCGACCGCCGCCGGTGAGTGGAACGTGCTGCATTTCAGCGAACGTTCGCTCACGGCCATGGTGTACCTGACCGTGGCGGGATCGACCATCGGCTACACCGCCTACGTGTACGCCATCCAGCACCTGCCCGTGTCCACGGTGTCGCTCTACGCCTACATCAACCCGATCATCGCGGTGGTCCTGGGCGCGCTGCTGCTTGCCGAACCCTTCACGCCGCGCGTGATGGTGGCTGCCGCGCTGGTGCTGGCCGGTATGGCCGTGGTGCGGGGAGTACAATCAACACGTGTCCCGTCTTCCACGCCTCGCCACGCTGACGCCTGACAGCACGGGCTGGGGTTTTTTCCTCTGCACTTCGAAAGAAACACGGGCTGGCCGCAGCGGCTCGGAGTTCCTCATCCTCACGCTGCAGGACGCCACCGCACAGGTCACGGCAAAGGTATTCGACGATGTGGAGCGGTTTGCAGCCGAGTTCGAGGCCGGTGAATTCGTCCGGGTAGAAGGCCGCGCCAGCGTCTACAACGGCCAGACGCAGCTCGTGCTCGCCGCCATCCGGCGCGTCCACCTGGCGCAGGACCGCCTGGAAGGATTCCGCGAGGACGACTGCGTGCTCAGTGCACCGCGGCCCATCGACGAGATGTGGACCGAGCTGCAGGCGCGTGTGACCGCCGTCGAAAACCCGCACCTGCGCGTATTGCTGTCGCGTGTTCTCGAGGATCACGGCGAGCAATTGAAAGAGTGGCCGGCGGCGCAGACCATTCATCACGCCTACCGCGGCGGGTTTCTCGAGCACCTCGTGAAAATGGCGGAGGTGGGCACGCTTACTGCACGTGCCTATGGCGCCAACGCCGATCTCGTGCTGGCGGGCGTCGTGCTGCACGACATCGGCAAGCTTCAGGAGCTGGACTACGCGCCCGGGCGCGCCAGCTACACGCGCGACGGCAACCTGCTGGGACACATTGCCATGGGCGCGATCCTGGTGCGCGAAGCATGTGCGGGCATTGCCGGATTCCCCGACGGCCTTCGTTCGCAGGTGGAGCACCTCGTGTTGTCGCACCATGGCTCGCGCGAGCACGGATCACCGGTGGAACCGAAAACCGTGGAGGCGTTCATCCTGGCGTCCGTCGATGACCTCGACGCGCGCATCAATCAGGTGCGCCGCGCCGTGCGGGAGGATACGGGCGACGGCGAGTTCACCGCCTGGCACAAGCGGCTGGGGCGGGTGCTCTACAAGGGGTGACGCCGGGCGGCCGGCTTCGGCGCCGGTTCTCCGGCCGGCGCAGGACCTGGCCCGTGACGGCGGCGGGTGGTCTTACGCCTGCGCTTGTTCGCTCTCCCGCGTTCCCAGGGCAAAGGTCATCGTCCCGTTGGCAACGATACGGTCGTCCACCATCGCGCGGCCTTCGAGCACGCCCATGCGGTTGCGCAGGCGCTTGACGCGCGCTTCCACCACCAGCACGTCACCGGCGTACACCTGGCCGCGATAGCGGACGCGCTCGATGCCGCGGAAGAAGATGAGCAGGTCGCGGTATTCGGGCTTGGCCAGAATCAGGATGGCGCCCACCTGTGCCACGACCTCCGTGAGGATGGTCGGCGGCAGCGCGGGACGCCCATCCTCCGGGGCAGTGGACAGGTAGCGCTCGTTGATGGAGACGTTCTTGATGCCGACAATGCGCCGATCCGGTTCGAATTCGGTGATGCGATCGACCAGCAGGAACGGATAGCGGTGCGGCAGGATGCGCTCGATGGCCGAGTAGTCGAGCGGCAGCGTCAGTTCATCGTTCGGCATTCGGGTGACCCTCAGTATACTTCCCGCCCTGAAGGCGGGTCATGCGCGCCCGCCGGGGACTATCATCAGAGGAGCAATGAGCGACAGGGCTGATTCACCGGCGGGAGTGCCCGCCATCCGCGACGCCGCGGAGCTGGCCGTCCTCGCGGAACTCGGACGCGAGGTCACCTCGGTGCTCGACCTCGACGAGCTGCTGGAAAAAATTCCGCAGCTCATTTCGCGGCTCACGTCGTTCACCGTGTTTTCCGTCTACCTGCTGGACGAGCGCCGGCAGCACCTGCGCATTGCCTATGCCGTTGGCTACCCCGAGGAGGTCGTCAGGACCTTCCGCCTGCGCGTCGGCGACGGCATTGTCGGCGCGGCGGTGGCCGAGCGCCGCCCCATCCTCCTGGACGATGTCGACAAGGACCCGCGCTACCTGCACATGGTGCCCGGCGTCCGCTCGCAGCTGGCGGTTCCGCTGCGTCACAAAGGCGAGGTCATTGGCGCCCTCAACCTGCTGAGCGATCGTCCCGCGGCGTTCACGGGCCGCGACGAGATCATCCTCCGGCAGTTCGCTGCCCACGTGGCCCAGGCGATTGTCAACGCGAGGCTCTTCGAGTCCGAGCGCGAGTATGCCGACACGCTCGAAACGCTCGCGGAGATCGGCCGCGAGATGAGCGCCATTCTCGATCTCGACCAGCTGCTGACGCGCCTGGCGCACCTCGTGAAGCGTCTCATCAACTACAGCATCTTCGGCATTGCCCTGCTGGACGAGGAGAGCGAGCTGCTGGAGATGAAGCTGGCCATCCAGTACGGCGACAACTCACGGGCGCTCGAACCCGTGAAGCTGGGCGATGGCCTCGTCGGCTACGCCGCGCTTCACAGGAAGGCCGTGCTCGTGGACGACGTGGCGGCCGATCCGCGGTACATCAAGGCCGTTGAGGATGTTCGGTCGGAGCTGGTGGTGCCGCTGATGCTGAAGGACCGGTGCATTGGCGTATTCGATCTCGAGAGCCCCGAACTCGCGGCCTTCACGAAGAAACATCTGGAGCTGCTGACGCTGCTGGCCGCGCAGGCGGCCATCTCCATCGAGAACGCGCGGCTGTACGAATCCATCCGCGAGAACGAGCTCCGCATGGAAAAGGAGCTACGCTTTGCGCAGCGCGTGCAGCTGGCGCTGCTGCCGCAGGAGCTGCCCAAGCGCATTCGCGGCGTGGATGTGGCGTGGCACTTCGATGCCGCCAGCGAGCTTGGCGGCGATACCTGCGACTTCCTGTCGCCCGAACCGCAGACGCTGGTGGTATCGGTGGGCGACGTGTCGGGCAAGGGCGTTCCGGCGGCGTTGTACGGCACGTTCGTGGGCGAACTCGTGCGCGGACGTACGTTTCGCCGGCGGCTCGAAACCCGCCGCAGCACGCCGGCCGTGGTGCTGAACGCGATGAACCGCATCCTCAACGAGCGCCAGCTCGAGGAGTACTACTGCACGCTATGCTACGCGATGTTCGACCTGAAGCGCCGGCAGGTGACGTTCGCGAACTCCGGTCTGCCCTATCCCGTGCGCTACAGTGCCGGCAAGGCCGCGCAGATTCCCATGCCCGGCGTGCCGCTGGGATCGTTTCCGGGTTCCACCTATGACGATGTGACCATCGACCTGCAGGCGGGTGATGTGTTCGTGTTCTGCTCGGACGGCATCTTCGATGCGTTCGATGAAGAAGGCCGCGACTTCGGCGCCGGGCGCGTGATTCAGGTGCTGGAAGCCTCACACCACCAGCCGGCCCGCGCCATTGTTTCTGCCATCTTTGCCGCCGTGCAGACCTTCCGGGGCGACGCCGAACAGTCGGACGATCAGACAGTGGTGGTGGTCAAGATTACAAGCTAATGAGATCTGGTGATCACAAGATCGCGAGATCTCGCAATGTCTAGTGATGTTCGTCGACCGCTACCGCTGCGCTCAGATAGATCGCGCCGAGGGTGAGGAAGATGAACGCCTGCAGTGTGCCGACGACGAGGCCCAGGAACTGGATGGGCAGTGGCACCACGAACGGGACGATGCTGGCGAGGATGAGCACGACGAGGTGCTCACCGAACACGTTGCCGAACAGACGCAGCGTCAGCGAAAGCACGCGCGAGAGGTGGCTGATGACCTCGATGACGAAGATGACCGGTGCCATCAGGATCGGCACGCCCGGGATGACCGCGAAGTGCTTGAGATACGAAACCGGTCCCTGTGCCTTGATGCCCTGGTAGTGGTAGTAGACCCACAGCGTGAGGGCGCAGGCGAACGGCACGTTGACGTTGCTCGTCGGCGCGCCCAGGCCGGGAATCTGGCCCATCATGTTGCCAATCCAGATGAACACGAACAGGGCGCCGAGCAGCGGCAGAAACTGCCGGCCCCTGGGCCCGATGTGACCTTCGAGCACCGACACGAAGAAGCCGACGATGTCCTCGAGGACAATCTGGAGCCGGCCGGGAGTGTCGACACTCAGCTGCGAGCGGATGGCGAGGCCGAGGCCCGCGACAATGAGGCAGATGAGCGCGGAAAAAACCACGTGATCCGGCACGTGGATGTGGAGCGGCGCCAGCAGCGCGTTGACGAGTGCGACGAGCGGTGACGGGTGTTCGAGTGCTTCCACAGCCCACGGATTGTACTACTTTTCACAAGAGGCCGCATCCCGGGCGGCAGGCAAAACGGCTGAGGTGGCGATGGCGCGCCTCGCCGGGCCGGCAGGTTGAGCAGGCGATGGTCGCGGCTGGGCGTCGTCTCGACGGGCGGGCGTCGAGGTGCAGGTCGTTCTGCCGGGCGGTCCTGCTGCCGGGACCGCCCCTGGGCGGGACGGAGGTGGTGGGCGGGCGCCGCCGGCATCGTTCGGGTGACGGTGCGCGCTCCTCCCGCAGGCAGGGGCGGTCCCAACCTCGTTCGTACAGTACCTACAGTATCTTGAGGCTTCGTTCCCGCAGGTGCAACCCCACGGGCTTGCCACCCAGCACCGCCATGTCTTCTACCTCGCCGCGCACCCGGACACGGGCGCCGCGCGTGGGCATCCGGCGGTTGTCGGACAGCACGAGAATTTCGGCGCTGCCGTCACTCACGCGATAGAGCCGATACGGCACCAGCGGCACGCCCCACGCCGTGGTCACCACACCCGTCACGGTTACGGTCCGGTCGGTGAAACGTCCCGGATTGGCTTGTACCTCGGCAATGGACCGCGATCCCATTGACGCGCAACCCGCCGTCAGACCGGCCCAGAGCGCGAGCCCTGCAAGGAGCCGGGTTGGATGAGAAGCCATGGGGCACCCCCGTGCGGAAGGAGAAGCGCCGCGTGCGGGTCGGTGAGTGGAGAGGCCGGAGTGCCAATTTGCCAGCGCCTGCCTGAAACGACACCCCGGTGACCCGCCGCGGCTGCGCCCCACCTGTTCAACACCCGTGCCAGCCACGACCTGCGAACTTCCTGAGCAAATCCGCCATCAGCGGCCTCACGCACCGCTCACCAGCGTCCCCACCAACGGACGGCTACCGTCCGCAGATCCGATCGAGACGTCGCCACCTCACTACCGCATCGCCACATTCGATCGCCACATCGCCACACCCGATCGCCCGATCACCCGATCACCCGATCACCAGACTCGATCACCACATCACGACATCACCACATCGTCAGATCTAGTAAGTCCCAAGATACCGTTCCATCTCCCACGGCGACACCTGCCGGATGTAGTCGGCCCACTCTTCGCGCTTGGCTTCGAGGAAGTGCTGGAAGATGTGTTCTCCCAGCGTTTCGCGCACCAGGTCGTCCTTCTCGAACTCGTCCAGCGCCTCGCTCAGGTTGAGCGGCAGGTCGTCGATGCGCAGATGCCGCCGTTCGCGGTGGCTCATCTTGTAGATGTTCTTGTTCACCGGCGGCCCGGGATCGATTTGGCGATCGAGCCCTTCGAGCCCGGCGCGCAGGATGACGGCAAGTGCGAGGTACGGATTGCACGATGGATCGGGCATCCGCAGCTCGATGCGTGTGGTGTCGCCGCGCGACGCCGGCACACGCACGAGAGGGCTGCGGTTTTTTTCGGACCAGGCAATGGCGGTGGGTGCTTCGTAGCCGGGCACGAGCCGCTTGTAGGAGTTCACCAGCGGGTTGGTGATGGCGCAGAAGCCTTTGGCATGCTTCAGCAGGCCGCCGATGTAGTGCAGGCAGGTGCGGCTCAACTGCCATTCGGCCGCCGCGTCGTAGAAGGCGTTGACGCCATTGACGTGCAGCGACTGGTGCATGTGCATGCCCGAACCCGCGGCACCGAAGATGGGCTTGGGCATGAACGTCGCGTGCAGGTTGTTGCGCAGTGCCACGTTCTTGACGATGAAGCGGCAGGTGCTCACGTTGTCCGCCGCCGCCAGCACATCGTCGTAATGGAAGTCGATTTCGTGTTGTCCCGGTGCGACTTCGTGATGCGCCGCTTCGACGTGCATGCCCATCTGCTCGAGGGCCAGGACGATTTCGCGGCGGACGTCCTCGCCGAGGTCGATGGGGGCGAGGTCGAAGTAGCTGGCCGTATCGTGTGTTTCGGTCGTCGGGCGCCCGTCGCGCCGGAGGAAGAGGAAAAATTCCGTTTCCGGGCCGGCCCGCAGTGAGAAGCCGCGTTCGGCGGCCTGTGCGATGACGCGCTTGAGCGTAGTGCGCGGGCAGCCGGCAAAGGGCGTCCCGTCGGGATTGGCAATGTCGCAGATGAGGCGGCCGACGCGTGCGCCGCTTGGATCGCTCCACGGAAAGACCTGGAAGGTGGAGGGGTCGGGCTTCAGGTACATGTCCGACTCCTCGATGCGGACGAAGCCCTCGATGGAGGAGCCATCGAACATGATGCGGCCGTCCAGTGCCTCGCCGAACTGACGGTCGGGCACCTCCACGTTCTTGATGACACCGAGGATGTCGGTGAACTGCAGGCGGATGAACTTCACACCTTCCCGTTCGGCACGTTCGAGGATGGCGGCCCTGAGGTCCGGCCCATTCGTCCCGGCTTTTCCCATGACCGAATTCTAGCTGGCCAACCAGTCCGTACCACCGAACGTCTCAACCCACGGAGGTCGAATCACGATGGCTGCGAAGGTTCGTTACTGGACATTTGCCGGCATGCTGGCGGCCGGCGTCGTTCTGGCTGTTTCTGCTATCGGGGCGCAGGAGCCCCGGGACAATCGCGAGGCGGACGCCCGGCGCGAGTTCCGTGTCCTGGACGGCCGGGGGAGTCACCTCGGCGTGCTGGTGCGGGACGTCGAGTCGGGGAAGGCCGCCGCCGGCGGTGTGGAAATCGAAACCGTGGATGCCGGCAGTCCTGCGGAGCGTGCGGGACTGAAGGCCGGCGACGTGGTGGTGGAGTTCGACGGCGAGCGGGTGCGCAGCGCCCGGCAGTTCACGCGCCTCGTGCAGGAAACGCCGGAGGGCCGGGCCGTATCGCTGTCGGTGATGCGCGACGGCCAGCGTCAGTCGCTGACCGCCACGCCGGAAGCACGTGCGCTGTCGTGGAACGTCGACGGCGATCGAATCCGACGCGATGTGGAGCGGAGTCTCGAAGGACTTCGCGACTTCCGGTGGGACGGACCGCCCATGAATTTCCGGTTCGATGGCGACCTCGGACGCCTGGTCATTCCTTCGGGGCGGGGGCGTCTTGGCGTCACCGTCGACACGGTATCGGATCAGCTTGCCGAGTACTTTGGCGCGCCGGAAGGCGGTGCGCTGGTGACGAACGTCCTGCCCGATTCACCGGCGGCACGTGCGGGAATGAAGGCGGGTGATGTCATCACGGCCATCGATGGCCAGCACATGCACGATGCAGCTGACGTGTCGCGGGCGATGTCGCGCGCGTTGGCCGGCGGCGAACTGAAAGTGGACTATCTGCGGGACAAAAAACCCGGCTCGGCGTCGGTGACGATTGAAGCAGCGCCCGGCGACGAACGTTCGCGGAGCCTGCGCCGCCGACCGGTTTAAGAAGGCAAAAGGCAAAAGGCAAAAGGCAAAAGGCAAAAGGCAAAAGGCAGAGGGCGGAAGGCGGAAGGCGGAAACGTTACGCGGCCGGGGAAACCTCGTGGCAGGCACCGAAGGCGTGACGTCTGCCTCGCTTTTTTGCCTTCTGCCTTCTGCCTTCCGCCTTCCTGCCTTTTGCCTTCCTGCCTTTTGCCTTCTTCAGGCTTCCGACTTCACGGGGGCAGGGAACAGGTTGGCAAGCTGCGCCGCCATGACCGCGGCAAGTGCCCCGGCCGTATCGGGCTGGCTGCTGTCGGTCAGTTCCGCCGCCAGCACGCCGCTGGCGCCCCCTGAGGGCAGGAGCGGCACCGCCACGGCAGCCGCATGCGCGCCGGTGGCCGTCGTGAACGTGGGTTCGCCGGTACGGAACGCCCGGGCGGTGAGGTTGTCTTCCTCGACGTCCAGCGCACCCACGCGTGCCAGCACCTGCGCATCGTAGCCGTGCGCCATCGCGGGTACGAGGTTCGTGCCGTCCTCATCCGCCAGCCACACCACGATGCCGCGGGCGCCAAGCACGGTCGCGGCACGAGCGAGCAGCGGTGGCAGGTCCGCGGCATCCGAGACGCGTGCGAGGCTGCCGCATAGATCCGCCAGCGCCGGCAGGTCCACTGGCGCGGGGGCTGCGGCCGCGGCCACCACCACCGGCTCCGCGACGACGTTGCGGGCGGGCGCCGTTTCGACAACCACTGGTTCGGGGGCCACTTCTGGCTCCACGGGATCGCTGACGGTTTCCCGCAGGCTCGATGCGGCCACGGCATCGATGCTGGTGCTCCCGGCGTTGTCGATAT
>CAZZGM010000005.1:0-1844 GCA_964653955.1 uncultured Bifidobacteriaceae bacterium
TCGATCTTCACCAGGCAGACGCGGCAGGACGCGTCGATGCCGAGACCGGGATGGTAGCAATAGAAAGGAATCTGGATTCCGGCTTCGATCGAGGCCTGGAGGACCGTGGTGCCCTTCGGCACAGACACCTGGCGCCCATCGATGGTCAGCGTGACTTTTTCCACCCGGAAATGATACTTCACCCAGGGGAGGTGCCCGATGCGATCGCTGGCCGAATGGGCCCTGGCGCTCGGCGCATGTGCCGCCCTGATCTGGGCCGGCTCGCCACTCCTGCGCCGCCTGGCGCCGCCGCTCCCGGCCGCCATTGCCCTGGTCGAGTCGCCCCTGCCCGCCCTGCCGGCCGGCGTGCCGGCCGGGGCCGAGCCCGTGCCCATGCTGATGCTGATTGACGGAGCCGTGGTGCGGCTGGGTATGCCGGAATCGTCGATGGGCCGGCCGGAACTGCTGCGCTGGATGTCGGGGCCGCGTCGCGTGGAGCGCGGCGTCCTGGGCGAACGTCTGGTGGTGCCATTCGTATCGCAACACACCCGGTTCTGGGTGGTCCTGGACCACACCGAACCGGGTCAGGAACGGCGGGTCACGGCCATTTACGTCGGGTGATCCGGGCGGGGGGCAGGTCACGAACGTCATGAACGTCATGGACCTGACCCCGAATATCAAGGTCATGACCTGACCCCGGATTCAGCGGCTGCGGTCGAAGTGGGCGAGGGCGGCGTGGTCGTCGTTGATCAACACCGCCCGTACCGGACCCGGGACCGGAATCCGGACTTCGGTGACCGCGGCGCCAATCCGCACGACTTCGTCCCGCACGCTGCCATCCGCGAGCTGGACCGTGACCGTGACCGGCACGTCATACTCTTCGCTGCCCTGCTCGAACCGCACCGTCACTTCACCCGCGCCGATCGTGGTGGCGTAACGCACCCGCGGAATGCCCGAGTCGTGGACCCAGCGCGCGAAAAACCGCTCGAGGTTCTGGCCGCTCTCCTGTTCCATGGCGCGCCTGAGATCGGTCGTGCCGGCCTTGCGGAACCGGTTCTCGCGGTAATAGCGCCGCACGCCGCGGAAGAACACCTCGTCGCCCACCTGGCGGCTGAGCATGTGGAGCACCATGGCCGCCTTGTTGTAGACCAGCGCGCGGAACACGCGCGACTCGCCCTTGATGTGGCCGAGGCGATAGCCAAGAAACACCGGCCCTTCGGCCGACGCTGACAGACTCCACCGGCGCATCTGGCGCAGCACGTCGCGAAACGTCCCGTCGCCACGCCGCTCGCGTGCGTACAGCGCCGCGAAATATTGCGCGAACCCTTCGCTCAGCCACTGCTCGTGATAGTTTTTCCACCCCACTGCCTGCCCGAACCACTGGTGAGCAATCTCGTGCGCCAGGAAAAACTCGGGGATGTTGCCGAAGTGCGCCGGATCACCCCTCCATGTGAACGGCGTGGTTGGCAGCGGGTTGTTCAGTACGGCCAGATAGCCGGGTGCATGACCACCCGGGAGCCGGTCTTCTACCATGGCCACGTGCAACGCGTCGTACGGCACGTCCCCAATCAGCGACGCATATAACTGCAGGATCTCGACAATGACGGGCAGCGCGTCTCGGCCGCGGTTTTCCTGCCGCCGGTTGGCTTCGATGGTGAGCTCCACGGTGTTGCGGCTGCCCACTGGCGGCATGGCCGGAATGGTGCTGTTGCCGACGACCATACGTTTCTCTCCATCCCCCCCTGAATCATCGGGTGGGACGATGGGGAGGAGGACGGTGGCGGTGTCGACTGGAAGGAGCCGGCTGACGACCATGCTGAGGTAGCGGACGGGCTGCGGCGCGGCAAACGAGAAGGTGGCCAGCC
>CAZZGM010000005.1:1854-21862 GCA_964653955.1 uncultured Bifidobacteriaceae bacterium
TGTCCGTTGGGCTGCACACCGCCAACCACCGGTGACCCTGGTTGAGGAATGCCACTGGCCAGCACGCCGAAACCGGCCGGTACCGTGATCCGCAGGCGCGCGGTGGCGTAGTCGGTGACCTGTGCCTGCGGATACCACTGCGACTGACTGCTGAACAGCCAGTTCGGCTCGGGTGGCAGCATGACCTCGTCGGGCTGCACGAACCCACCGCTCGACCGATCGCCGCCCTGCTGGTCGGCATCCACCGTCAGCGAATCGTCGCTGATGCCCTGCGGCACGAGCCGGCCCTGATAGCTCACGTGCAACTTCAGCGTCGTGCCCTGCGCCACCGGCCGCGGCAGGTTGATCACAATCGAGCTCTGGTTCACCACACGCAGGAACAGCAGCCGGCCGAGCTCGTCGCTGTGCACCGAGTTCACGGTCAGCGACTCGTTGAGTTTCAGCGTGATGGTGGCCAGCGCCAGCGATCGCACGCGCATGGTGAGGCTGGTGCGTCCCTCCAGCCAGTCGCGTGCCGGCGTGAACGTGCTGTCGACGTCGTAGTCGAGCACGTCGTAATCCACCAGGTCGTTCTCGTCGTAGTCGGTGCCGCGCATCGCGAGCTTCTGCTCGGAGGCGTACAGCGCGATGTTGCGCTTGCGCTGGCGCTGGAACAGCGACACGTCCTCGGGCTCGGTCATCGACCGCGCGAAGGTGAGCTTGCCGTAACGGCGCGTGCGCACTTCGGCGACGAAATCGCCGGGCGGCGGCAGCAGCGACCATTGCTCGCGGCTGAGGTCGTTCAGGTCGAGGCCGAACGAACTGCCGATGTCCTCGTCGAACACCTGCTGCGCGCGGCGCACGGCACGAGGGTCGACGACATCCGCCGGCACCAGCATGGTGTCGTCCACCATCGACTGGAACGCGAACGGGCTCACGCGCACGAGCGCCGCCGTGAACGGCGTGTCCATGGTCTCGGCACCGGAGAAAATCCGTACCTGCCCGCGCTCCTCTTTCGGCCGCGGCGCAAACACCATGCGGCCGTCGCCATGCAGGACCAGCGCGGTGGTGCCTTCGGGCGTCTCCGCCACGAACACCTGGCCGGACGGCAGGCGCAGTTCGAAGTCGACGGAACGGAGCGTCAGGTTGCGCGCCGTGAACTGGCGATCGCCGCGAAGCGACAGGCGGTGGAGGCCATCGAGCGCCGACACCAGCTCCGAGGCGACAATCCGCCAGGGCTGTTCGTCTTCGTCGGTGCCGTGAGGACGGCGGATGTCGAGATTCCAGGTGGCAATACGGCCGCGCGGACCGGTTTCGATGAAGATTTCGGTCAGCAGGCGGAACCCGTAGCCGGGAAGCGTACCGAGCAGATCGACCCGGTCCCGCTCCTTGATCACCACGCGCGTGACGCCCGGCGGCACCATGGCTTCATAAAAACCCAGTGCGCGCGCACGGTCGGCCGTCGTCGACAGCATTTCGGCCCAGCGTTCCCGATCCATGGCGGAAATGGCCCGTTCCACCTGTAACAGGAAGGCCTCGATGGTGACGTCTTCCTGGTCCATCGGGTCGGCAACCTGGGTTGCGGACCGGGTGGACGCCACCATCAGCAGAGCGAGGCAGAGGACCGGCACCCGCCGCATACGGAGCATTATCCTCTCAGTTCACCATCGTGCGGCGCCACCGGACGTGATGTCAGCGGCCACCGGAGTCGGACGTCCGGCTGAGTACCAGGACGGTCAGGTCGTCGGCCAGCCGCTGGTCGCGGCGATGACGCTCGACCGCCTCGAAAATGGCCCGGCCCAGGGCGGCGGCACCCGACACCTGGTAAGTGCCCGCGTGCAGGGCCAGCGTCCGCTCCAGCCCGGCCTCGTCGAAGGGCACCCCATCCGGGCTTTCTGCTTCGGTAATGCCGTCCGTGTACATCACCAGGGCATCGCCGGCACCAAGGTGAATACGCTCCTGCTCGTACTCGGCCTGCTCGAACATCCCCAGCGCCATCCCGCCCGTGCTGAGCCGCGCCACCGAGCCGTCGTGCCGGCGCAGCAGCGGCGGGGTTTGCCCCGCGTTGACGAACGTCAACTCGCCAGTGGCCGGATTGAACGACGCCAGAAACAGCGTGATGAACCGTGAGGCCGGTGCGTGCCGCGCCACCTGGATATTCAGGCGGCGGGCCAGTTCGGGCAGCGGCAGGTCGTCGTCCACGAGTGTGCGGAGGATGGCCAGCAGCAGGGCCATCAGCAGCGCCGCGGGGCTGGCTTTGCCGGCCACGTCGCCCAGGGCCACCAGGACCGTGCCGTCCGGACGCGGCAGGATGTCGTAGAAGTCGCCGCCGACCGTATTGGCCGGCTGGGTGACGCCAAACGCCTCGACACCCGGCCCGGACCAGGTGCCGGCGGGAAGCATGGCCAGCTGAATTTCGCGCGCCACTTCGAGGTCGCGCTTGAGTGACAGGCGGTCGGCCACCTCCAGCAGGACCAGCAGGTTGAGCAGGAGGAATCCCGTCAGCAGCCATAGCGTGCCGTCGGAAAACAGCGGTGCCGGAAAGCCGATGCGCACCATGAAGAGCGCAATCGGCAACCGGAACGTGAGGAGGCCGAATCCCTGGAAGAGTTCGAGCAGCCCCACCACCGACGCCACCAGCGCCAGGCCGTAGATGGCCCGGCGTGCCGGCGACAGGCGCATGGTGAACGCCAGGAAGAAGGCACGAACGTAGCGGAGCGCCCGCTGGTGCCACCGCAGGCCCTCCAACTCGGCCTGGTCGACGCCGCGCGCGAAGAACTTGTACGCCTCCGGTGTCTCGCGCGTGAATACCCGGCCCAGGTCCTCGGCGTTGAGGTCCTGGGTGTAGGTGGAAAGAAAATCGCGCGCCTTTGTGCCGGGCGGCATAGAGCAGTACTACGCGGCTAGATGACGCCCAGTTCCCTTCCGACTGCCGCAAACATGTCGAGGGCATATTGCAGGTCCTCGCGCGTGTGCGTGGCCATCGGCATGGTCCGCAGCCGGGCCTGGTCGCGGGCCACGGTCGGGAAGCCGATGCCCTGCGCAAAGACACCCTTGGCAAACAGCTTGTCCGACATGGCCATGGCACGGCTGGCTTCGCCGACGATGACCGGTGTGATGGGGCTTTCGCTGTGGCCGATGTTGAAGCCGAGCGACTGGAGCCCGCTCTTGAGGAATCGCGTGTTCTCCCACAGCCGCTCGATGTGCTGCGGTTCGTTCTCGAGAATGTCGAGCGCGGCAATGCACGCGGCTGTCACCGCCGGCGGATGCGAGGTGGAGAACAGGAACGGGCGTGCGCGGTGATAGAGGAAATCGATGAGCGTCCGTGTGCCGGCCACATAACCACCCAGCACGCCGACGGCCTTGGAAAGCGTGCCCACCTGGATGTCCACGCGGCCGTGGCAGTCGAAGTGGTCCACCGTGCCCGAGCCGTGTTTGCCAAACACCCCGCTCGCATGCGCATCGTCCACCATCATGATGGCGCCGTACTCTTCGGCAACGGCGCAGAGATCGGGGATGGGACCCAGGTCGCCGTCCATCGAAAAGACGCCGTCGGTGATGAGCAGCTTGCGGCCGGTGGCGGGGAGGTCCTTGAGGATCTGGCGCGCGGCGTCGGCGTCCTTGTGCGGGAATACCTTGATGGTGGCCCGGCTCAGCCGGGCACCATCGATGATGCTGGCGTGGTTCAGCGCGTCGGAAATGATGAAGTCGTCCTTGCCCAGCACGGACGACACGGTGCCGGCGTTGGCGGTGAAGCCGCTCTGGAACACCACCACGGCTTCCACGTGCTTGAAGGCCGCCAGCCGGCGTTCGAGTTCCATGTGCAGTTCCATGGTGCCGGCAATGGTGCGCACCGCACCGGAGCCCACGCCGTACTTCTCCACGGCGTCGATGGCGGCTTTCTTGAGTGCCGGGTGCGTCGCCAGTCCGAGGTAGTTGTTGGACGACAGGTTGACGACGGACTGATGGTCGAAGGTGGAGTGGGCCAGCGGCTCACCTTCGAGAATCCGCAGGCGGCGATAGAGCCCCTGCTCCTTCAACGAATCGAGTTCCTGTTCCAGATACGAAAGCGGGTCAACGCGCATCCGGCGAGTATAGCGCCGGGGGGCAAGGCACAAGGCACAAGGCAAAAGGCAAAAGGCGGAAGGCGGAAGGTAAAACGGAGAGCACTGTCAGGGGCGCGTCAGTTCCCACAACGCGTCGCCGCCATCCAGGCGATCGAGCAGGCGGGCGCCGCGGGATGCCAGCCACGTTTCGAGGGCGGCGGCCCTGGACGGGCTCGCGAAGGCCTGGTGATGCACCACGGCATGCGTGGCCCCGGCGTCGGTGAGCGCCGCCCATGCGGTCTGGCTGTCGATGTCGAAGCGCCGAAGTGCCGCCACGCGGCGTGTGTATCCGGTCGGGAAGGCGCCGCTGTAGCCATTGAGGATGCGCCGGCCGTGGGCCGGTGCATAGAACATGTAGCGGATTTCCCAGGCGCCGTCGCCGAAGGGGAACTCCGCGACCACGGCATCCGGCGGCAGGGCGCGCAGGCGCCGGTAGATGTACGGGGCCTGGTCCACCGGAAACACACGATCGGGAGGCGTGGCTTCGGTCACGCTCCACGAATGGTTGATGGTGAGCGGCATGGCGGCGCTATCGGCCAGCACCAGCACGCCGGCGAGCACGGCGAGAGGTACGCCCGCGCGCCATTGCAGCAGGCGGGCCGTGCCGAACGCCGCCACCAGCGACAGGAAGAGGCCGGCAATCATCGCGTAGCGCGCGGGCACGCGAACGCCGGTGAATCCGGGCACATATTCGTACAGAAGTCCGTACAGTCCCAACCCGGGCACCGGCCACGGGCCAGCCGATGGACTGGGACCGAGCGACAGCCACGCGGCCAGCACCATGAACGCCGCGAACGCGATCGATGGTGTCGTCGCGAGCCGCGCGAGTGTCATACGTGTCCGCGCGGAGAGCAGCCACATGCCGGCCAGTGCCATGGCCGCCTGCATGGAGAGGCGCACGGGTGAGGAGGCGCGTATCGTGAGGCCGGCGATCGACAGGTGGATACCGCCGGTGAACACCGCGGCCAGCAGCCCCGCCACCTGCGCGGCAAACACCGCCGTCAGTGCCAACACGGCCCACCGCCGCCAGCCCGTGACGGCCGGTGCGTCGATGGCGCCGCGCCGTGCGTCGAGCCAGGCATACGCCAGGGCCACGAGGGCGAGCACGATGGCGGCCGTACCCAGGAACGCCTCGCCTTCGCCGCGCGGATACATCCGCAGTACACGCCCCCACAGGTGGAGGGATTCGGCCGTGGTGGCATAGGCCCAGACGTTGGCCGAGTAGGTGAGCACTTCGCCGTACGGACGCTGCAGCCCGTGCAGCCGCTGCACTTCCAGATACGGCAGCAGGAACGGTACCGTGAGCAGCAGCGTGACGACAGCGGATGCGGCCAGTCCCATCCAGGCCCGCGCATCGCGCAGGCGTTGGTGTTGCCACAACTGCTGCACGGCAAACAGCGGCACGAACGGGGCGAAGTAGAGCAGGTAGTAACCGCACGACCAGTTCTGCACGACCAGCGCCGCGGTTCCTCCGACGAGCCCGCGCGTGGATCGATGCGCGATGAAACGATGCAGGCCCCACAGCACGAACGGCATCCACTGCGAGCTGAGGACCTGCAGGTGAGGGATTTGCGGGATGCGGTACGGCAGGAATCCGTAAACGAGAGCGGCGATCATGCCGGCGCGCCAGTCGCCGGTGAGATCGCGCGCGAGCAGATAGGCCCCCACGGCCGACAGCACGAACGTGGAGAGGAAGAGCAGGTTGTAGCCGAGGATGATGTTGCCGGTGGCGGCATAGAGCGGCGCCACCTGCAGTGCCTGCGCCGTCATGTGTTCGGACAGCGCCAGCGTGTAGGGCTCCGGATGGAAAATGCCCGCGTTCCAGAACGCGTGCCACGACTCCTGCCCGGTGAGGACCCGCGGAAGGTGCTCGGCGCCCCACGCCAGAATCCACATGTTGAGCAGCGAGTCCCCGAGGTCGCCGGGAACATCACTGGTCAGGCCGGCAGCCAGGGGCCACGTGTGGACGATGGCCAGGAGGGTGGCGCCGAGAGCGACCCACCACACCCGGTTGTCACGCCCGGGAGGCGTCACGGAAAGCGGTACGCCGCCATATCGTCGTAGATGGCGCCGAGCTCGCCGGGCGATGCCAGGAATACCACGCGGAAGAACCCGTCCGCGGCATCGGTGCCGAAGCCCGATCCGTACACCACCAGAATGCCGGTGGCGCGCAGCAGGCCGAGCACGTAGTCACGATCGGTCGTGCCCGGCGGCAGCGTCATCTTCGGCATGGCGTAGAACGCCCCTCTGGGGGCCACGCACGACATGCCGGGAATGCGGTTGAGACGTTCCACCGTCAGGTCGGCGCGTACGCGCAGCTCGCGGCGGAACGTGTCCTGGTGCGAGCGATCGCCGGTGAGCGCGGCCGTCACCGCGTACTGCATGGGGCCGGGGCTGCAGAGACGTCCATCGGCCAGCTTCTTGATGGCGGCCAGCACGCCGTCCAGGCGGGGCGAGCGGCCGACGGCCATCCACCCCGCGCGCCAGCCGGGGGCGAGATAGGCCTTCGAGAGGCTCGAATACGAAATGATGGGTGCGTCCTGATCGAGGATGGCCATGGGCGGTACCGGGCCGTCGTAGGCCAGGTCGCCGTACACCTCGTCTGCCAGAATCACCAGGCTGTGTTCTTCGGCCAGGCTGATGAGTGCACGCCGCATGTCGTCCGGATAGATGGCACCGGTCGGGTTGTTGGGGTCGATGACCACCAGGGCTCGCGTCTTCGGCGTGATCGATGCGCGGATGTGATCGAGATCGGGCAGCCAGCCGTTGGTGTGATCGGTGCGGTAATACACCGGCTCGGCGCCAATCTTTGCCAGCACCGCCGTGTACAGTGGATAGGTGGGTGACGGCACCAGCACTTCTTCGCCTTCATCGACCACGGCCGTGAGCGCCAGTTCTATACCTTCCGACGTGCCCGACGTAATCAGCACCCGATCCGGATCGGTTTCCACACCGCGCTGCGCGAAGTCGGCGGCCACGGCTTCGCGTGCTTCGACGATACCCGGCGACGCCGTGTAGCCGTTGTGCCCGTCGCGCATGGCCTTGCTGACGGCCTCGATGAGGTGCGGGGGCGTCAGGAATCCGAACTGGTTCGGATCACCAATGTTGAGGTAACGAACCGTGCGGCCGGCTGCTTCCACCTTCCGGGCTTCTGCCACGATGTTGCGGATGGCATAGGTGAAACGGTCGACACGCTGGGCGGTACGAATGGGCGTCGTGACGGTGGACACAGCTCGATATGGTAACAGGCGGCACGAAGGGCGGCGACGGCACCGAATGGAATCGGTGCGTACACGGCTCAGTCTGTGTAAAAGCTACACCACGTTGGCGCTCCAGAGGGCGTCCCGCACGAGGTATATCGAGTGAAATCGTTTGAAATCAATAACTTAGCAAGCTGGCAAGGGTTTTGGTTATGTCGGGGCATGCAGCGGCGCCTCCTCGCCGCCAGCATCGTGGGGACTTGGCTGTTCGTCATGCCGGCCCCGGTGTTGGGGCAAGCATCGGACGAGGGACAGGCGCTATTCAGATCGGGCGTGGACCTCGTAACGGTGAGTGCCACGGTCCGTGACAGGAAGGGGCGGCTCGTGACCGGTCTGGAGGCGCGGGACTTCGAGGTGATTGATCGTGGCGAACGCCGCGAGATTGCCCAGTTCCGGACCGACCGGGCGGCGTTGAGCCTGGCCATCCTGTTCGATGTGAGCGGCAGCATGAATGTTGCCGAGCGCATGACCGCTGCAAAGTTTGCGGCCCATCATCTCCTGTCTTGGCTGGAGCCGGGTCGCGACGAGGCCGCGCTGTTCGCTTTTGACAGCCGGCTGCACGAGGTGGCCCCGTTTACGGTCGATACGCGTGCTCTCAACGGCGCGCTGGGGGAGGTCGATCCGTTCGGGGCCACCTCATTGCACGATGCCATTGCCGAGACGGCAGAGCGGGTGGCCGAACGGTCGCATCCGCGCCGGGCAGTGGTCGTGCTGACCGATGGTATCGATACGTCGAGTGCGCGGACACCGGCAGAGGTGTCGGGTGTGGCCGCGGCCATCGATGTTCCCGTTTACGTCATTGCGGCGGTATTGCCGATTGACGATCCCGGGTCGGACAGGGCGACGCCGCAGGCAGGGTTGCGCGCGCCCGCGCACATCGGGACCGTCGAAGATCTGGCGCGGTGGACGGGGGGAGGCTTTTATTACGTGAGCAGCCCCGCCGCCTCGACCCGGGCAGCAAAGAATGTGGTCGAGGAGCTGCGCCATCTGTATCTCATCGGATTCGAACCGGGCAACGTGCCCGGTTGGCATCCGCTCGAGATTCGTACGAAGGACGGTCGTTATACGGTTCGCGCGCGCGGAGGCTACAACCTGACCGCTCGGCATTGAGGTTCGTTGCACCACCGCGCTGCTCCGGCACGGTGTCTTTTATCAGGAGGCTCCTTTATGCGTAAGCAAATGATGGTGTTCGCGCTGTCCGCGGCGACCTTGGCGGTCGCTCCCGCATGCGCCACGAAGGGCTTCGTCCGCGAGTCGGTGGGCGAGGTCAACGAGAAGGTCACGACGATGGGATCGTCGCTCGAGGAGACGCAGGAACGCGTCCGCCAGAACGAGCAGAAGATTGGTGAGGTCGACGAGCGTGCCGCCGCCGCCAACACCGCGGCCGGCAATGCCCAGCAGGCCGCCAACGCTGCTTCCGGCCAGGCCGAAGAAGTGGGCAAGCGCGCCGACGCCCGTGCGTCCGCCATCGAAGCCGAAGTCCGCAAGCTGATCTTCGAGACCGTCATCAGCGAGGACAGCGGCAAGTTCCGTTTCGGCGCCGCCGAACTGCCGGACGAAGCCAAGGCGGCCATCGATCAGATGGTCGGCCAGCTCAAGGCCGACACCAAGAACATCTGGATCGAGATCGAGGGCCACACCGACAGCACCGGTGACGCGACGTACAACGAGCGTCTGGGCCTGCAGCGTGCCGAAGCCGTGAAGCGGTATCTCTACGAGCAGCACCAGGTGCCGCTCCACAAGATGAACACCATCAGCTACGGCGAAGACAAGCCGACCGCCGACAACCGCACCCGCGACGGCCGCGCCGCCAACCGCCGCGTCGTCATCAAGGTGCTCGGCTAAGGAAGCGAACGCCATCCGCGCCGAGCGTTTGCCGCTCGCGGGGGTCACCTTCGGGCCGTCCTCGACACACGTCGGGGACGGCCTTTTCCGTGTGTGCGGGCCGGTGGATGACGCGGCGACCCGTCTGATGTACCGAGCGGCGAGACTAACGAGGCGAGGGCGGCAGCTCGTACACGACGGCGCCGTCGAATGCCCCGTGGCTTCGTGCGCCGTGGCCCAGCAGCCAGTCGTCGATGGCACCGGCATCGGCCAGTGTCCACGCGCCGGTGTGCACAACCACCAGCGTGGCACCACTACCAGCGAGCGCCGTCCAGGCTTCGTCTGGCGTGCGGAGCGGATCCACGAGCCAGGCCGCTCGTTCTTCGTAGTGAGGCGGGAAAAACGAGGTGAAGCCGTTCACCAGCGGGTGCCAGTGGAGCGTGGAGAAGTAGAGGTAGCGGGTGTTGTACCAGAGATCCGTGAACGGTAACTCCGCGACCACGACCGGTGATGCCAGCGAGGCGAGGTAACGATACACCTCGGGCGTGCCGCTACCCGGTGTGAGATAAGCCGCCGGAGACCTCACGTCGGCGGTCGACTCCAGCGGCCGATTGAGCGGCAGCGGCCACGGCGAGTTGATGACCACCGACAATCCGGCCAGCACGAGCACCAGCATCGATCCGCGGCGATGGCGGCGCGCCAGCATGGCGGCACCCCATCCAGCGAGCACGGCGAGGAACAAGGCAAACACCACCGCGAACCGTGACGAGACGCGCACGGCGTTCATGCCGGGCATGTAAGCCTGCACCAGTCCGTACAGCCCCAGTGACGGATAGGACGTGTCCGCCCACACGGGCTCGGGCCCCAGCGAGAGCCAGAACGCGAACACGGCACCAACACAGGCCAACCCCGCCATCGGCAGGCCCGAGCGGCGGCCGCGGAGGCGGGCAGAGAGCCAGGCCACCAGCGCGGCGGCAGCCATGAGGTAAGGGATCACGAGTGGTGGCACAGTGGCGACGTAGTGATCCACCGTGGCTGCCATCTGCCGTGTTTCTTCCGACGTGCGGCTGAATCCCAGGCGCTGCCGCGCTTCGATGTACGGCCACACCGTTGGTGCCAGCAGCACGGCCAGCACCACACCTGCCGACACGAGGTCCCGCCACATGCGCTGGTTGGCCCATTGCTGCCGCCCGGTGATTTCCCAGGCGGCGTACAGCAGCACGAAGGGAGGAAACATCACCATGTAGTAGCCCGACGAGAGGCTCAGGCCCCACATGCCGAACACTGCGACGGCCAGTGCCGGGCGGCGGCCGTGTTCGAAATAGCGGCGCAGTCCGAACAGCGTGAGCGGCATGCCCCATGCCGAAATCACCTGGAGATGCGCCAGTTCGAACGACAGGAAAAACGGGTGGAACGCGAACGCGCATCCTGCGAGTACGCCGGCACTGGCCGAGCCGGTGAGATCGCGCACCAGCAGCCAGGTGCAGAAGCCGCACAGCGTGAAGGCCATCAGGTAGGCGAGTCCAAGCACGAGCAGCGCATCGCCGGTCGCCCAGTACACCGGCGCCAGCGGCAGGGCCTGGGCGATGAAGTGATCCGAGAGCGCCAGCGCCGCTGGTTCCGGGTAGAGCTGATTGGCGTCCCAGAAACGAGTGAAACCGGAGAGATCTCCGGACAACAGCGTGCCCGCCTGCTTCGCCACCCAGGCCAGCGCCCACGCGACGTACAACGGATCGCCGTAGTCGCTCGGGACGTTGCGCCCCAGGTCCGCCGCCAACGGCCAGGTGGCGACGATGGAGAGAACGGCGAAGAGGGCGCCTGCCGCCCACGGCGACCGGGCTGCGCGTTTCAGCAAGATGGGGGTTCCACGCGTGTCCATGACCAGCCCGGGCGTAACGGGGCAGAGACCATCATTCGTACGGATGGCCGCACTGTCGGGGGGCCTCGATCTTAGCGCACCGCCAGCCCTGAGCGTCGGTTGTGACTCGTCCCTGTGCTGTTTGTCATACACGCCGGGTCACCGCAGAGGTGCGCCAGCGGCGGTGTATGCTGCCTTCACGTGCCTCCCGTGAAGGTTCCGGCTCGCCCACCTGATGAATCGCGCCGGCAACAGCCCCGCCGCGAGTTGCTGGTCGTGGGGCCTCGTGCCTGGGAAGAACTGAGGCTGACGCCCGACGCCTGGCCCGAGTGTCGCATCGTCGAACTCCAGCGCGAAGCCGATGCCGTGGCGTACCTTTCGTATCGCGCGGTGGACGTGGTGCTGACGAGTCCGGCCACGCCGGCACGTCGAGTCATGACTCTGGCCCGGCGTGCTCGCGAGCTTCAGCCCGGCGTGCGCGTCATTGTGCTGGCGCTGGATCTCACGGCGGCGGACATCCTCGAGGCGCTGCGCAGCCAGGTGTACGCCACGTTCACGCTGCCGGCGGCGCCGGACGACCTGCGCGCCACGGTCCGGCAGGCACTGGAGGACGACCACTGGCAGAGCGGCATCGAGGTGCAGTCGGCCGTCCCGCACTGGATTGCGCTGCGTGTAGCGTGCCGCCGCGTCAACGCCGAGCGGCTGACGCACTTCATGAACGAGCTGGCAGCGGATCTTTCGGCCGACGATCGGGATCATCTGATTACCGCGTTTCGTGAAGTGTTGCTGAACGCCATGGAACACGGCGCGGGCTTCGATCCGGAGAAGGTGGTGGAAGTGGCGGCCGTGCGGACGAAGCGGACGCTGGTGTATTACTTCAAGGATCCGGGCCCGGGTTTCAACGTCCAGGACCCCGGCATGGTGGCGTCGGCAGAGGATCCGCTGACGCATCTCGAGCAGCGCGAGGGCGCAGGCCGGCGGGCCGGCGGCTTCGGCCTGCTGCTGGCCAGCAAGCTCGTGGACGAGGTGCACTACAACGAACGCGGCAACGAAGTCATTCTGGTGAAGCACCTCGACGAGTGAGTATCCGTAGTCATTTCCGCCCTCGCTTGCGTGTCTGCGACGTGTCCATGAGGGCTTCGGCTATGCGCCGGTCGCGTTTCAGCTCGCGTTGCAACTCCTCTTCGGTGGGCAGGTACGTCACGTACTTTGCTGCGAACAGCTGCTTGTGCTCGTTCAGGATCGAGTACCGCGCGATGGCCTCGTTCTTCTCGGCACACAGGATGAGACCGATAGTCGGCCCGTCACCTGGGATTCGGCCCTGCGCATCGAAGAGGCGCATGTAGCTGTCCATCTGCCCGATATCCTGGTGCGCGAGCCTGCCCAGTTTGAGGTCGATCAGCAGGTAGCACTTCAGAATGACGTTGTAGAACACGAGGTCGACGAAGAACTCCTCGTCTTCGAACGTGAGCCGCTTCTGGCGGGCGACAAAGGCGAAGCCCTTGCCCAGCTCCAGGAGAAACTGGGACAGTTTGCTGATGATGGCGGTTTCGAGATCGCTCTCGCGGTACTCGTGACGGTCGGACAGGCCGAGGAAGTCGAGGACGAGCGGAGACTTGATCAGGTCGCTCGGGCGCTGGATGGTCTGCCCCTCTCGGGCCATCTCCATGGCGCCCTTCTTGTCCCGGCTCTTGAGCAATCGAAGGTGGAGTTGGGTGAAGATCTGGCGCTCGAGGTGTTCGACGGTCCACCCTTCGCTGGCAGCTTCGACTTCGTAAAACGCCCGCGCTGTCTGATCTTGTACCTTGCTCAGCACCAGGTAGTGCGACCAGCCCAGGCCGCTGGAGAAGCCGGCTGGCTCGGAAACGACGAGCGATTCGGCAGATGCTGTCTGCCGAATCGTAGCGCCGCGCGTGGTTGGTGAATTCGGCAGATGGCGTCTGCCGAATTCACGCACGATCGGCTTGCGACTGGCGAATGCCTGATAGAAACCGCGAAAATTCCGTAGATTCCGCAGCGAATATCCACGGCCGACGCGCTTGCTCAGCGTTGCGGAAAGGTTCGCCAGTACCCGCTCGCCATACTCGGCGCGCGCCTCGCCGCGCTGCACGAATTCGACAATCTCACGGCCGATATGCCAGTACGAGAGCACCATCTCGCTGTTGACGGTGCGGACGACCCGCAAGCGAGCGGCGTCGATAATCGCCACCACACGCTCGACCAGTGCCGTGAAGTCACGCGTGGAGGCGGGCGCGCTTCGGGACACAGGCCTTGTCCGGATCTTCGGAGTCTTCGTCCCGGGCCGCTTCTTCGTCGAGTGTTTCGCGGTGGTCATGCGTCCTCGTGGCGTGAGCCTCTCTTCAGTCGAACTCGGGCAGGCCCGCCGCAGGGCGGCGGGCGATCGTCACGGCGCGGTCCTCTGTCGTGCCCTGCTCCGAAGCTGGATTGCCGTGTGGAGGTGCCGCGCGATCGGCCTCGCCGGATTCCGTTTCAACCACACCCGCTTCGCTCGTATCGCTCGACGCCGGCACGGCGCCTGGCTGCAGCACGTCGCCCGGCGGCGCGGCCGGTGCGTTCCGGGCCAGCAGGGCCGGCAGGTTGCCGCACACGTCGTGGAACACACCGGGCGCGTCGGCCACCTTGGCCAGCATCAGCGCGCCTTCGATGAGCGCCAGCACCTGACGGGCTTTCGCGCCGTTGTTCCCGGGGGCAAGCTGCTCCATGGCGGCGGCCTCGTCCAGCCAGCGCTCCAGATAGGCACACTGCGCCACGAAGACGGCTTCCACCGCCCGCCGCAGCACCTCTTCCTGATGGGCCATCTCCTGACCCAGATGGCCAAACGGACTCCCCAGCACGGCCGCCGTTCGTGTTTGTGCCTCTCGTTGGAACAGGTCGATTCTGTCGACCAGGTCAATCAACCGATTGATGCCGCGACTGGTGCCATTCTCGACCGGTTTGAAGACGGCCTCTTCGACCATGGCCCAGTGCATGTCGACCGTTTCGAGTGCCAGGGCCGTTTTCGACGCAAAAAAATGATAAAAACTGCCCTTCCTCGCGTCGGCCAGACGGCACACCTCGTCGACGCCAGCCGCTGTAAAGCTACGTTCCCAGAAAAGCCGGGCGGCAGCGTCCACCAGCCGCGCTCGCGTCCCTCCGTTCTGGTCTCCGGACATGCGGGAGATGTTATCGGTGGTAGACCGGTTGGTAAAGAGGAAGTGTCGTCTTGTGAAGTGGTGGATGTGTTGATGTGGTGATTGGGCTCGCGACAGGTGGTGATGTCGTGATGTCAGGGTGAATGTACTGATCGGTCAAGATGAGAATGTGATGTCCTGGCGAGCTATGGACCCTTGCTCGTGTCGCGTGGACTGTTCGGTCAAGAGCGGTGACCCGTCTGAGGGCTCGCTGTTCTTGAGTATGGACCGATCGGTGAACACAGCGACGCGTGTGCGAGCTCGTTGCCGCACTCCGCATGCACCCCGTCGTGCTTTGCCCGCTACCGCAGGTGGCGGCCGCCATCCACGCGGATGGTTTCGCCAGTGACGTAGTCGGATTCCACCAGGAACCGCACGGTCTTCACGATTTCGTCTTCGCCGCCCCAGCGCCCGAGCGGCGTGGTGCGCGCCACCTCGGCCTTTTCCTCGTCGCTGGTGCCGGGCGGCGCAACGATGGGGCCTGGCGCAATGGCGTTGACGAGGATCTGGGCCGGGGCCAGTTCCAGCGCCAGGGCTTCGGTGAGGGCAATCACGCCCTGCTTGGCCACGTAGTAGGGGACGTAGCCCGTGTACCGCGGCCGGCCGCTGGCGGCGACCCAGTCGGCAAAGTTGATGATGCGGCCGCCTCCCTGCCCGCGCATGTGCGGCATGGCGGCATGCGAGCACAGGAACGCGGCTCGCAAATCGACATCGAGCTGCCGGTTCCAGTCGTCGGCCGTCAACTGGTCGAGATCCCGTGCCCGATAAATGGAGGCCATGTTCACCAGCACGTCGATCCGGCCGAGTTCTCTGACGGTTTCTTCGACGATTCGCGCGCACTCGCTAGCGCTCGACACGTCGGCCTGCATCACCAGCGCCTTGCGGCCGGCGGCGCGAATGGCCTCCGCCGCGGCCTCCGCTTCTTCACGCGACTGGTTGTAGACCAGCGCCACGTCCGCGCCATGCGCGGCCAGGTCCAGCGCCACCGCGGCGCCAATACGCTTGCTGCCGGTAATGAGAGCGACACGATTCGACAGGGTCATGGTGCTCTCGATTCTATGTGGCCCGCGCCCGCCTGATTCGCAAGGTCCGCTTGTCCTCGACTGGCCAGGCAAGGTTTACTGAGGCGCATGCAGACCATGTGGGATCCGGCGGTGCGACAGGCGTTCCACGAGCGTCTGGAGCAGCTCAGTTCCTCCGCCGCTCCACGCTGGGGGAAATTGACCGTGTCCGGGATGCTGGCGCATCTCAACGACAGCTACCGGATGGCGCTTGGCGAACTGCCGGTGGCTTCGAAGTGGCTGCCGCTGCGGTATCCGCCGCTGCGCCAGATGGTGGTGTACCTGATCCCGGTGCCGAAGGGTGCCCCCACCGCTCCGGAGCTGATTGCCAGGGTGAGTGATGCCGACTTCGACGTGGAACGGCGCGCCTTGCAGGAACGGATACAGGGCCTGGGACACATCACGTCCGGCAGCCAGCTCGTCCCGCATCCGGCCTTCGGCCATCTGTCACACAAGGAATACGGAGTGCTGATGGCCAAACATACCAGTCACCACCTCACCCAGTTCGGCGTCTGAGAGGCCGCTGAAGACCGTGGCCTGAAGGGCGGAAGGCGAAGGCAGAAAACGGCTCAGACGGAGCCCGAAACGCCGGTTCTGCTGGCTTTTTCGCCTTTCGCCTTGAGGTTACTGCTTTCAGCAACCTCCTAAGCCTTCACGCCCGCGAACAGCGCCTTCATGGACGCCAGCGCGCCCTGCAACTCCTCGCGGCTGCGGCAGGTGCAGAAGCGGAGATATCCTTCGGATGCTTCGCCGAAGTCCACACCGGGTACACACCCGATGCGCGCGCCCTTGATGAGGTGTTCGGCCATCGCCCACGACGGCGACGCCCCCGGCAGGCCGCGCTCCTTCACCCAGTCTTCGTTGATTTTCAGGAATGCGTAGAACGCGCCCGCCGGCGGCGTGCCCGACAGGATGCCCGGCGCCGCATCGGCCACGCCCGCATAAAACAGATCGCGGCGTGCCTTCAGCTCGGTGCGGAACTCATCCATGCACGCCTGTGAACCTTCGAGCGCGCCAATGGCACCATACTGCGTGAGCGAGCTGACGTTGCTGGTGGTGTAGAGCACCACCTTCATCGCTCGAGCACGCACGGCCGGATCCTTGATGGCGTAATAACCCATGCGCACGCCGGTTACTGCGTAACTCTTGCTGAACGTATACAGCGGAATCGTCCGCTCGTACATGCCCGGCAGCGACGCCATGCTCACGTGTTCGCCGTCGAACACGATGTCTTCGTAGGCCTCGTCCGAAAACACCCACAGGTTCCGCTCGCGGGCGATGGCCGCCAGCCGCTCGAGATCGGCGCGTGAGAGGATGCCGCCGGCCGGATTATTGGGCGAGTTGATGTAGAGCGCCCGCGTCTTCGGCGTGATGGCACGCTCCACCTCGTCGATGTCCCACCGCCACCCGAGCCCCTCGTGCAGCTGCATCGGCACCGGCACACCCTGCGCCGCCGTCACAATTGCCATCGTCGGTGGCCACTCCGGGTCGGGGACAATGACCTCGTCGCCCGGCTCGAGCACGGCGTGCATGGCGGCGTAAATGGCGTGGGTACCGCCGTTGGTCACCTGCACCTCGTCCGCGGACTCCACCGGAATGCCGTTCTTGCGCTGCATCTTCTCCATCAGCAGCTGCCGCAGGCGCGGCAGCCCCGCCGTCGGCAGGTAATGGGTGTGGTTGTCGTCCAGCGCCTTCCTGACCGCGTTCTTGAAGGTGTCGGGCGCGTCGAACGACACGTCACCCTGGTCGAGGCGGTAGGGCTCCTTGACCGAATACATCATGTCGCGGATGGTGACGATGGCTGAGAGGGGGACGGAGTCCAGGAAGATACCCATAGGTGGTTGCAGTTTACATCTGCGCCCGTCTTGACTATGGTTACGCGGGTTACGCGACCCGCTTTCCTGATTTTCTTGACAATCGAGATCTGGAGGGACCATGCAGGTCATTCCGGTGACGGCCGTCCACCGCGGCTTCGGGACTACATCCCGGCGCGATGCGTGGTGGGCGACACCTCTTGCCGTCTTCGTCGGCTTGTCGGCGTTCGTCGGGTATGCGACCTGGGCGGCTTTCCAGGGCGAACACTACACGTACGGCCCGTACCTGTCGCCCTTCTACGCGCCTGAGCTGTTCGGCGGTTCTCCGCACGCCTGGTTCGGCCCGAAACCTGCGGCGTGGCCCGGCTGGCTGCCCTTCTCACCAGCCTTGCTCATCCTCCCGTTCCCCGGCCTCTTCCGTTTCACCTGCTACTACTATCGCGGCGCCTACTACAAGGCGTTCTGGGCCGATCCGCCCTCGTGCGCCGTTGGCGAGCCGCGCACCCGCTATCGCGGAGAGCACTCGTTCCCACTCATCCTGCAGAACGCCCACCGCTTCTTCATGTGGGTGGCCATCGTGTTCATTGCCTTCCTGAGCTACGACGTGTGGCTGGCGTTCTGGTTCACCAACCCCGACACGGGCGTGCGTGAATTCGGCATCGGGCTCGGCACCGTGGTCCTGGCTGTCAACGTCGTGTTGCTGGCTGGCTACACGTGGGGGTGTCACGTGCTGCGTCATGTCGTTGGCGGACGGCTCGATGAGGTGTCGAAATCGCCGGTGTGTGACATGGCCTATGCCTGCGTCTCGGGGTTGAATTCGCGGCACCAGCTGTTTGCGTGGCTGAGCCTGTTCAGCGTCGCCTCGGCCGATCTCTACGTCCGCCTCTGTTCCATGGGGGTAATTTCCGATCCGAGGATTTTCTGAGATGCCCACTCCACAGGCGGTGAGCTACGACGTCCTGATTGTCGGGGCGGGCGGTGCCGGTCTGCGCGCGGCCATCGAAGCGGCCACGACGGGCGTGTCGGTCGGCCTCATCTGCAAGTCGCTGCTGGGCAAGGCGCACACGGTCATGGCGGAAGGCGGCATGGCGGCGGCGCTGGCCAACGCCGACGATCGCGACAGCTGGAAGGTGCACTTCGCGGACACCATGCGCGGCGGTCAGTACGTGAACAACTGGCGCATGGCCGAAATTCACGCGAAAGAAGCGCCGGATCGCGTTCGTGAGCTCGAAGCGTACGGTGCGGTCTTCGATCGTACGGCCGACGGCCGCATCCTCCAGCGCAACTTCGGTGGGCATCGATATCCGCGCCTGGCGCACGTGGGCGACCGCACCGGACTCGAACTCATCCGGACGCTCCAGGACCACACCATCCACCTCGGTGTCGGCATCCACATGGAGCACACCGTCATCGAGTTGCTGCTGGACGATGGGCGGGCGGCGGGTGTGCTGGCGTACGACCGCGAGCGCGGGCGGTTTCACGTGTTCACGGCCAAGGCCGTGGTGCTGGCCACTGGCGGCGTCGGGCGCGCCTTCAAGATCACCAGCAATTCATGGGAAGGCACGGGCGACGGACACGCGCTGGCCTATCGCGCCGGCGCGGAACTCATCGACATGGAGTTCGTGCAGTTTCACCCGACCGGCATGGTGTGGCCACCAAGCGTGCGCGGCATCCTGGTGACCGAAGGTGTACGCGGCGAAGGCGGCGTGCTGCGCAACAGCGAAGGCCGCCGCTTCATGTTCGACGACATTCCCGACAACTACAAACCGCAGACGGCCTCCGATCCCGAAGAAGGCTGGCGCTATACACAGGGCGACAAGAGCGCGCGGCGCCCGCCCGAGTTGCTCACGCGCGATCACGTGGCGCGCTGCATCAACCGCGAGGTGAAAGCCGGCCGCGGCAGCCCGCACGGCGGCGTGTTCCTCGACATCGCCTGGATCAAGGAGAAGCTGCCCGAAGCCGAAGCGCACATCAAGCGCAAGCTGCCGAGCATGTATCACCAGTTCAAGGAACTGGCGGACCTCGACATCACGAAGGAACCCATGGAAGTGGGGCCGACCACGCACTACATCATGGGCGGTATCCGCGTGAACGCCGACACGCAGGAGTCATCCATTCCCGGGTTGTTCGCGGCGGGCGAATGCGCCGCCGGCATCAACGGCGCCAATCGCCTTGGCGGCAACTCGCTCTCGGATCTCATTGTCTTTGGCAAACGAGCCGGTGAGTACGCCGCTGCGTTCGCCCGGCAGCGCACGTCCGTGCGTGTGGACGATGGGGCGGTGGAGCGGGCGATGGCGGAAGCACTTGCGCCATTCGAACGGAGCAGTGACGGGGAGAACCCCTACAAGGTGCAGCAGGACCTGCAGGACAGCATGCAGGCGCTGGTCGGCATTGTCCGCACCGAATCGGAAATGCAGGAAGCGCTCGAGCGCCTGGCCGTTCTCCGTGACCGTGCCGCGCGCGCCGGCGTGGACGGGCACCGCGAGTATCACGCGGGCTGGCATACGAGCCTGGATTTGCGGAACCTGCTCGATGTCTCGGAGGCCATCACACGGTCGGCCATCGAACGCCGCGAAAGCCGCGGCGGCCACTTCCGTGAGGATTACCCGGAGAAGGTGGCCGAGTTCGGCGCGGTGAACATCGCGACACGGCGCACGGCGGATGGTTCCATGCAGGTGTCGCGTGTGTTGCTGCCCGAGATGCCGGCGGAACTGAAGCAGGTGGTGGAGGAGGAAAAGCAGTAAATCCGGGTTCTGGGGTTCACCGGCTTACCGCGCCGAAGCTCGCGCCGCTCGATTTCGCTCGGGGCGTCCTGAGCGTCGTCGAAGGGACGGTGGTTTCAAATGAGCGAAGGCGGGTTCGGGGGTTCTCACCATGTCAGAGGCGACGTTCCGGATCTGGCGCAGCAGGGCGGG
>CAZZGM010000006.1:0-11572 GCA_964653955.1 uncultured Bifidobacteriaceae bacterium
GGTTGACCTCCGCGAGAATGGTGCGGCTGCCGCGCGACAGGCGCAGCCCGCGGATCGAAAGCGTCGGCGTCATGGCGTGGGCATCTTCCATCGATCTTCCAGCCGGCGCGCCAGATGCGCCAGCGGCAGCGACATGGCCAGGTACAGCGCCGCGCACAACACGCCGGGCACCAGCCAGTTGCCGACGTTCGTCGCGAAGATCTGCGTCTGCTTGGTGAGCTCGACGACGGTGAGTACCGACACCAGCGACGAGTCCTTGAGGAGCGCGACGAAGTCGTTGGTCATGGGCGCCAGTGCCAGACGAAACGCCTGCGGTGCGCGTACGAGCCGCAGCGTTTGCCAGCGCGTCAACCCGAGAATGCGCGCGGCTTCCAACTGTCCGCGCGGCACGGCTTCGAGCGCGCTGCGATAAATTTCCGCTTCGTAGGCCGCATAGTTGAGCCCAAGCCCCAGCAGCGCCGCCATGAACGCCGGCAGTCTGATGATGTCCGCCAGCCCGTAGTAGATCACGAAAAGCTGCAGCAGCACGGGTGTGCCGCGCATCACTTCCACGTAGGTGGTCAGCACCATTCGCAGCAGGCGCCCGCCATAGACGCGGCCCGTGGCAATGCCCACGCCCAGTACCACGGCCAGGCCCATGGACGCGCACGACAGCACCAGCGTGACGAGCGCGGCCCACAGCAGGGACGGAAGATACCGTGGCAACGCCTCCGCCATGCTCGGGCGTGTCTGCAGCCCGCTTCCGCTGTCACTGTTTTCGCCAGCCAGCACACGCGCAAACAGCGCCGGTTGATCGCCGTTCCACACCTGCCAGCGCTTGAAGATCTCTTCGAGTGTTCCATCGCGCATGGCATCGCGCAGGATCACGTCCACCTCGTCGCGCAGCTCCGTCCGCTCCGGCGCCGTGATGATGATGTAGTGCCCGACGGCTACGGCATCGGCATGCGTCGCCAGCCCCGTTCGGCGGCGCATGGCCCGCTCGGCAAGGACATGATCCAGCAGCACGGCGTCCACGCGTCCCAGCAGCAAATCTTCGTACGGATGCACATCATCGTCATACGAGACGGCGGTGAGGCCGTGATCGCGCGCGGCCTGCAGGAGGAGTTCGTAGGCGATGGTGCCGCCGAGTGTGGCGACGCGGCGCCCGCGCAAATCCGCGAGTGAGGTGAACCGCTCACGATCGGACTCCCGCACGGTGAGCACTTCTCGGAACTCATAGTACGGGACGCTGGCGGCCAGCGACGCACGGCGCGCCGGTGTGTCCTCCACTCCGCTCAGCCCGATGTCGAAGTCGCCGCGGCGTGCGGACTGATCGAGCGATGAAAACGCAATCTGGACGAACTGCGGCGTACGGCCCAGCCGTTGTGCAATGTGTGCCGCAATCTCCACATCGAATCCCTGAAGGCGTGTCGGATCCGACGGATCGGCTTCCACGAATGGCGCACCGCCCTCCGCGTCACCGCCCCAGCGCAGCACGGGCTGCGCGAGCGCCGCCGCTGGCGCAACGAGCGACACGATCAGCAGGACCGGGAGCAGCAGCACCGCGGGCGGCCACACCGCACGCGGCAGAAGGCGGCTGGCGAAGCCGGCGCCATCTCTCTGAACAACGCAGCGCACGTCCGGTCTATTGCTGTTGCACGAGACGGGCACCCGTGAGGAACCGCTGATAGCGGCGATATTCCGTCACCGTCCGCAGGCGCGGCTGGCCGGAACCGCGCGTCACGCGAAGCTCGGTGGACGAGGCCGGCAGCATGAGGGACTCGTCCGGATCGCGGAACGTCACGCGCTGGAATCGGATGGAGGTGTCGAGCCGCTCGACGATCCACGACGCCGGTACGCCCGCGCGCCTGAGCGCGGGTTTCGGCAGCGGGATTTCCACCATGCCGGGCAGCGACTGGTCGAGACGCATCACTTCGAACGTATCCGGATCGATCCAGATACGCCCGCGCTGCCCGCCATCGACATCGAAGCTCACGCAGTCGTCGCGGCCTTCCACCATCTTCACTTCGACCGTCCGCGTCGTGGTCTTCCGGAACGTGAGCACGATGACCTGCCGGCCATCGATCTTCGCCGGCGACGCCAGCTGGAACTCGTAGTTCTCCTGCTGCGAGGGCAGCATCATCGACAGCGGCTGTGTTTCGGATTCCTGCTGCTCGGGCGTCGTGCAGCTTCGGTGGTCGTTCCTGCGGGGCCGGCCGCCGTTGACGCGCAGCACCTGCCGCAGCGTCCGTGCTTCGAGCGCCTCGTCGCCTTCCAGCGGATCCCAGGCCAGCCGCAGCTCCGACTCCACCGTGCGTCCGAATCCGTCGGGAGTCAGGCCGGCACCGAGCGGCTGCATGCGGACTACCTCGAGGCACACCAGGCTCTGCGCGCGCTGGAAGTACTCCTCCACCTTTTCTCCTGCACGCCGCAGGACGTCGGCAAGGTTCCACGCACGTACCCCGGGCTGGGCAAACGCCACGAGGGGCGCGCCAGCCAGAAGCAGCAACCCGGCAAGGACGGGGGCTCGGCGCATCGGGCGGATTATAGTCTCCGCCGCGGCCTCGTCAACGCCGTTTCGATGGACGTGTGGTCGAGCCGGCCGGAGGTTCCGTGTTAACCTCCGGCTGTCCCTGTGAACACGACGGCTCCCGCCGCGCCCCTGGCCATCCGGTGCGTCGGCCTCACCAAACAATACGGCGATGTGGTTGCGGTCGATGGCCTCGACCTCGAGGTTCGCGCCGGCGAATGTTTCGGCCTGCTCGGCCCCAACGGCGCCGGCAAGACCACCACCATTGAAATCCTCGAGGGCCTGCTGGCTCCGGACAGCGGCGACGTCGAGGTTCTGGGCATGCGCTGGGCTCGGGATGAGGCGCGCCTGCGCCAGCGCCTGGGCATTCAGCTCCAGGACACGCAACTGGCCGACAAGCTGAGTGTTCGCGAAACGCTCCGGCTCTTCCGCTCGTTCTACCATTCGGGGCCGACGGTGGACACACTGCTGGCGCGCGTCGGACTCCAGAGCAAGCAGGACGCGTGGTACAGCACGCTGTCGGGCGGCCAGAAACAGCGGCTGGCCGTGGCCTGCGCGCTGGCCGGTGATCCGGATCTGCTGTTTCTCGATGAACCGACCACGGGACTGGATCCGCAGTCGCGGCGCCAGTTGTGGGACATGCTCACGACCTATCGCGCCGAAGGCCGAACGGTGCTCATCACCACTCACTACATGGATGAGGCACAGGTGCTCTGCGATCGCGTGGCCATTGTCGATCACGGCAAGGTGATTGCCCTCGGTACTCCGCGCGAGCTCATTGCCTCGCTCGGCGCCGAGCACGTCGTGGAATTCGAGATGGCCTGCGGCGCACCGCCCGATCCCACGGCGTTGGCCGCACTACCAGGCGTGCGGCGGGCATCCGTAGACGGTACTCGAGGGACGATGATTGTGGCGACGCTGCACGAGGCGCTGCCGGCACTGCTGGCCCTCGTCGGCGGAGAAGGCACGTTCAGTCTGCTCACCACCCACAGCGCGACCCTCGAGGATGTGTTCATGTCGCAGACCGGACGGCAGCTGCGCGATGACTGATCACGGCCATCCACTCGTCCAGCTCACGCTGGCACGGTTCCGCGAGTTCCTGCGCGAACCCGAAGCGCTGTTCTGGGTCTTTGCCTTTCCGGTCCTGCTGGCGTGCGCGCTGGGTGTGGCCTTCGGCTCGCAGCGTACGCCGGATGTCCTGGTTGGCGTGCTCGGTCGCACGGACGACCAGCAGGTCGCATCGCTGCGCCGTGCGCTCGAGCAGGACGAGACCATCCGCCTCCGGGTGCTCACGCGCGAAGAAGCCGATCGCGACCTGCGGAATGGCGCCATTCACGTACTGGTCGTCCCCGGCACTCCCGTGACCTACGAATTCGACCCGGCACGCTCCGAAAGCCGCGTCGCCCGTTTCGTTGTCGACGATGCCATTCAGGTGGCGGCGGGAGAGGTGCGTGCGGCGGACACCGTGGACCGGCACGTGCAGGTGCCGGGCTCGCGCTACATCGACTGGGTGGTGCCAGGCCTGCTGGGCATGAACATCATGGGCACCGGGATGTGGAGCGTCGGATTTTCGGTGGTCCAGGCGCGCGCGCGCAAGCTGCTCAAGCGCCTCATGGCCACGCCGATGCGGCGGGCTCAGTACCTGCTGTCGCACATGGCGGCCCGGCTCATCTTCCTCGTCCTCGAGGTCGCCGCGCTGCTCGTGTTTGCCATGCTCGTGTTCAGCGTGCCGATGCAGGGCTCGTGGCTGCTGCTGGCCATGGTGTGCGTGCTGGGCGCCGCCGCCTTCTCCGGACTTGGTCTGCTGGTGGCCAGCCGCGCGCGCACCATCGAAGGCGTGTCGGGCCTGATGAACTTCGTGATGGTGCCCATGTGGGTACTATCGGGCGTCTTCTTCGCATCGGAAAACTTCCCCGACGTCATGCAGCCGTTCATCGACCTGTTGCCGCTGACCGCGCTCAATCAGGCGTTGCGCGGCGTGATGCTGGAAGGCGCTGGTCTCGCCGCGGTTGCTTCGCAAGTGGCGGTGATGGCCGTGTGGACGCTGGGCAGCACCGGGCTGGCGCTGCGCCTGTTCCGCTGGCGGTAACAGCACGCATCCGCTCTACGGTCGCGCGTGAGCGCTCCGGGTAACCGGCGATCCCGGATAATGGGTTGAGGCGCATGAACGGGTGTACTCGGTGATGCTCGCGTCGTCGTCCGGCACCTCCTGCGGTCACCGGGATACGCCCTCGCCTCTATCCTGACGCTGGCGATTGCGATCGCGGCAAACACCGCGATCTTCAGCGCCGTTCACAGCGTGCTGCTCAAGCCGCTGCCCATTCACGATCCCGCGAGCCTGGTGATTGCGTGGAAGAGCGATCCGACGCGCGACCTCGCTGTCGTCGAAGCGACCTGAACGACGTGCGTGTCGATGTGTACGATGCAGCGCTCCAGGCCGCCCAGACGGCCGGGCACATCGTCATCAGAGACGTTCTCGCTGTTTGCCGCGGTCACCTTCCTGCTGGCCCTGGTCGGGCTCGTCAGCGTGGTGAGCCTCGATGTCGTCCTTCGCTCGCGCGAGTTCGCGGTGCGCCTGGCCGTTGGTGCCGACCGATGGGACATTCTGGTCCGCGTCCTTCGGACAGCCGGCCAGCGCGTGCTGACGGGAACGGCCGCTGGCCTGTTGATGGCGGTGACCGTCAGCCGCTGGCTCGGCAGCCTTCTCTTCGACGTCAGCCCGCTGGACAGTACAACCTACGCGGCCGTGATCGCCATCGTGTCGCTCGTCGTTCTGGCTGCGGCATACCTGCCGGCTCGGCGCGCGGCGAGTGTCGATCCGGCTGTGCTGTTCAGGGCCGAATAGCTGGTCCGGGTCTCGCGGAGAAACCAGCGGCTGAACTGGCCGAAGCGGTGTCAAAGGTCAACATATGCGCCGTGATGCCTGTCTGCCCTTCGCGCTGCTCGTGCTCGCGGCGCAAAGTCTCCTGAGCGCGTTCCAGTCGCCAGACACCCGTTTCGTGGCACGGTGGGGCGGCGTCACCAAGGACATCGCATTCGCGGTGGTCGCTCATCCGTCGAGTGTCGACGCCTTCGTCGTCGGCAGTACCTACTCTCACGACTTCCCGGTCACGGCCGGGCGTTCCGTCGGGGATCAACAGTGGTGCGCGTTCGCCTCGGGTCTGAACGCATCGAACGGGGCCGCACGTTACTCGACCGTCCTCTGCAGTGCTGGAGACATGTGGGGTCGTGCTGCCGCGGCAGCCGACGATGGTGCACTCTGGGTTGGCGGCAGTGTCAGCGGCAGGCGCCTGCCGACGTCCAGGGACGCCTTGCAGCCGGTCTACGGTGGTTCACGAACCGCTGCCGGCACGGGCGACGGCTTCGTCGCTCGCTGGAGCGCTGCCGGAGAGGCTGGTTCCTACGCGTCGTATCTCGGCGGGAACGGCGACGACAACGTCACGGCGATGCTGCCGGACGGTGAAGGTGGTGTCTGGCTGGTCGGGACCACCACCTCGACCAACTTTCCCACCAGGGGCGCGCGGGGAGCGCGATCGCTTCGTGGATCGAGCGACGGGTTCATTGCGCGCGTCAGCCGCCGCGGTCAGTTGCTCGTTTCCCTTCTCCTCGGTGGAACCGGCTGGGATGCCCCGATGGCCATCGCTCGCGTGGACGCGAACCGGCTCCTGATCGCCGGAAGCACGACATCACGCGACTTCGATGGCACGGGCGAACCACTGCGGGCTCCGGACGGATTCGTTCTGTCGCTGGATACACGCTCGCTTGAGACCCAATGGTTCCGCCGCGTCGGCGGGCCGGGCGACGACCGCGTCAACACGGTCATTCCGCTGCCGCGCGAGGGCATCGTGCTGATCGGCGATACGGCGGATGCCTGTCCCTCGGTCAATGGCGACCGAGACATGTGGATGGTCGCCTTGTCGAGTACCGGTCAGGTGACACGCCAGTCGTGCTTTGGTGGCGAATCTCGGGAGGAAGGGAACGCCGCTATTCTCATCGATCAAACGGTGTGGGTGACCGGGCTGACCGGCTCGACGTCGCGCCACTGGACGGGACGCGCCGGAATCGCCGCGGGCTTCGCCCGGGCATTCGTCGCGAGCGTTTCCCTTTCAACGCACCGGCTGACCTCCAGCTTCGTGGTCAGCCCGCACATCGGACAAGGCAAGGCGCTGGCCTATGGTCCTGCCGGAACGGTCCTCGCCGTTGGCGAGATCAGCGACGCGAGCGGTCGATTCCTGGTGCCGGCGAATACCGAAGTGCGACCGTCTCCCGGCGCCTTTTCAATCGGAGCCGAGAAAGGAAGCACCGATCCCTATCTGATCGGATTCGTCATTCCACCTCACTGAGGACAGCGGCATTGGAGCCTTCACTGAATCCGCCCTCGGCTCAGTCTGCTGCCTCTACTTCCGGGACGAATCGGACTCGAGGCCGAGTTTCGTAATGTTTCTCTGAAGGGGCCTGCGGGCAGCTTCCTCCGCACGTTCGGCCTGTGTCCGCGGCAGGCGGCGGAGCGAGAAGAGCCCGCCGCGCATGAAGACCTCCCAGAACCAGTCTCCCCATGTGCGAACTCTGTTCGGGCGCATGGCTCGACCCTATCACGCCAGTATGACGACTGGTGCGGCAGACGATCGGCCCGTAGAATCGTAGTCGTTCGAGCTCCTCACGGATGGACACCACCATGCATCATGCCGATTCCGTCGATGCGCATCGCCGCGCCGCAGCCGACCTCTATCTCGATCTCCTGAAACGTTCGTTGTACAACCTGATCGACGGTGATGCCGAGCGCATCATGGCGATCTTCACGAGCCGGCTCACGCTGGACTTCGAAAGCACGGCCGCGTTGATCGGCCGGACGATGATTGGACTTGGCGCGCTCGACGATCTGCGCTTCTGTGTCGAGGACGTGCTGCGCCGCGATGTTCCCGGCGATCTCCTGGAGGCGGGAGTCTGGCGCGGCGGGGCGTGCATCTTCATGCGCGCAATCCTGCGCGCCTGCGACGTGACGGACCGCACGGTGTGGGTCGCGGATTCCTTCGCGGGGGTACCGCCGCCTCGACCGTCGGAATACCCACTCGATAAAGGTCTCGACCTTCACGTCTTTCCAGACCTCGCGGTGTCTCTGGAGCAGGTGCAGAACAATTTCGCGCGGTATGGCCTGCTGGACAATCAGGTGCGTTTCCTGAAGGGATTCTTCCGCGACACCATGCCTGCCGCGCCGGTCGGGCGCCTGGCGGTGCTGCGGCTGGACGGCGATTTATACGAGTCGACGTGGCAGGTACTCGACAGTCTCTATCCGAGGGTGAGCGTCGGCGGGTACGTCATCGTCGACGACTATGGGGCGATCGAAGCCTGTCGCGCAGCCGTACACGACTACCGTCGCCAGCACGGCGTTCGTGATCCGATCGTGGTCTCGGACAGGACCGTGGTGTACTGGCAGCGTTCGGCCGCCGGCCCCCACCTCGATCCAGCAACGCTCGACGCCCTCGACCGTGCGAATGCGGATCACGCACCACCCGATCTCACGGCGGCATCGATCGTTCCGGCAGCGGGCCTGTATCCGCCGCGAGCGACCCGCGAAATGCTTCAGCGCATAGACGGAACGCTGGACGGCCCTGAAGGTGCCGCATGACGCGATCCGTCTGAGCGCTTACCGCGCGCACCGCTCACCGACGTGCGCGCACACGCCAGGGCTGGCAAGGCCCTGCAGCACACCGACGGTGAGATCACCGATCGAGAGGGTTTCTTGGAGGTCTAACCGGTAGGGAGCAAGAGTTGCTGAATCAGGAGGCGCTTTCGGGAGGGCGAATTCGTACGCGTGTCGACTCGACGGTTACGATGGCTCCTGCCGAAGGTTCGTTCGCGTACTTCTCTAGTGCGTTCGCGCAATAGAGCCCCTGAAGATTCGCGCGAACATCTACGAGACGCACGATACCGGCGTGCGGTTTACCCTGAACGATCGCGAGCGTACCGAAGTCCTTGTCGAGCGTTACGAGGACACGCTCGGTCTGAAATGCGTGAGCCAGAATTCTGTCGTCACCGGGGTCCGTCGGCCAGTCGAACGTGGCCTCGACATCGTGACCGTGAGCGATGAGGGTCGACCGTGCCTGATTCGCCACACACGTGTCGAGCAGGAGCTTCACGCGCCAGTTTCCGTCAGTGCGGGCTCCACGCGCTCGTGTCCGACCACGCGCCGGGCGTAAAGAAGACACGCGCGGACATCGTCTGGCTCCAACCAAGGATAGGCCGCCAGCAGCGTCTCGACCGTATCGCCGGCGGCGAGCATTCCCAGCACGTGTTCGACAGCCAGCCGACGTCCTCGCACGATGGGCTTCCCACGGAAGATCGCGGGGTTCGTCGTAATGCGCTGGATAAGAGGTTCCTCGGCGCCCATGGACCTTCCAGTGCACCGCTTGTTGGCAGGTGCTTTGGCGTCCCCACCGGGAATCGAACCCGGGTCTCAGCCTTGAAAGGGCTGCGTCCTGACCGCTGGACGATGGGGACGTACCTCGTGAAGCACTCAAGTGTAACACGTGGCGGCCCCGGGCTGTCATCGAGCGGATGGAGCGGGCCTGGCGGTTCGCAGGAATTCCACGTGTGACCTAAGGGTCATCCATCATCAATGACGGCGAGCGCGTTACCGAAAGGACGGCCTCAGTTGTCGTGGCTGTCATGTTCTCCGACGATAGCGGCCGGAACAGTTCCGTCTCAGGAACAACGTCATTCGACCAGCCGGCTCCGCTGAAACCGTTCCGGCACGTGCTCGAGTCACGGTGGCGTGCCGTGCTGGGTCTGTCCGGGACCTCTCTGCTGACCGGTGCACTCTGTGATGGCAGGGACCATCTGAACCGGATCACACTGCTTCCGATCACGCGGCGGTAACACACAACCGCCGACAGAGTCCCTCGCGCCTACTCGACGCGCGCTCGTACCGGCCGCCGAATGGGGCCATCGGGCGCCGGGATCCGCTCCATCTCTTCGGGCACGGGCGCAAACCGTCCCGCCTGCCAGTCGGCACGCGCCTGCTCGATGCGCTCCTCGGAACTCGAGACGAAATTCCACCAGATGTGCCGCGGCCCATCCATCGGCTCACCGCCCAGCAGCGTCAGCGACGATGCCTCTTCGGCACGCACGTGGACGGCCACACCTGGTTTCAGCACGAACAACGGGCCGGGCTCCAGCACCGTACCGTCAACGCTCATGCGCCCGCTCCGCACGAACAGCGCCCGCTCGTCGTGATGCGGCGACACCGGCAGCACACTGCCCGCCGTCATCGTCACATCGGCCAGCACCGTTTCCCACAGCAACGGTACCGGCGAGCGCGCACCAAGGAAGCTGCCCGCCACGACGCGCACGTGCAGGCCGTCGCCTTCGACAACGGGAAGGTCCGCGCTGGCGTGATGACTGAAGCCTGGCGCGGCTTCTTCGTGGGCCCTGGGCAACGCCACCCACATCTGCAGCCCGCTGATGGCACCGCCCGACGCGCGAAGGTCGCCCGGCGTTCGCTCCGAATGGGCAATGCCCTTCCCCGCCGTCATCCAGTTCACGTCACCCGGCCGGATGGGTTGCACACTGCCGACACTGTCGCGGTGCAGCAACTCACCCGCGGACAGATACGTCACCGTGGCCAGCCCGATGTGCGGATGCGGTGCCACGTCGAGCCCCTGCCCCGCCGGCAGAATCGCGGGGCCCATCTGGTCGAGGAAGATGAACGGGCCCACCATCTTCTTCCGGGCCGATGGCAGGACGCGCCGGACCTCGAAACCACCAAGGTCACGAACGCGAGGCACAATCTGCTGGTCGAGCCAGGGCGCTGCAAGGTCGGACATACGTTCTACTGTTCCACATCCCGCTGTCCCCTGCACGCACGGCGGCGCGCGGGCCTGTCGCGCGTATATAGCGCCGCCCGCCCGAGACCCGCACGCGCGCACACGCCCCCCCGCAGCGGGGGCGTCCCGACGCGGCTCAATGGTCCGCGCGGCTTACGGGACGTTCTCTGCACACCCGCGCCCGTGCCGGCGCCGTCAGCGGACGTCGTTCTTCAACTCGACGACAATCACCTCGATCGGTTCGCTGCCCCGGTTCATGTCGCCGTGCTCGGTGTCGGGCGGGTCGGCATCCAGCCAGTAGGCCTTGCCGGTTTCCCACACCATCTTCGACAGCGTCGCGCCCTTTCCGTCAACGACGTCGAGCGTACCGCCCTTCAGCGCGACGATGGTGCGGCCATGATCGTGCCGGTGCAGCGACAGCGGCTGGTTCGGCATGATGATGGACTTCCACACCTTCACTTCGGCGTTCTCGAATTGCGGCTCGCGCCGCGTACCCGGCGCCTCCTGCTGCTGCACGGCATCCACCGCCGCCGTCGCGACACACATGGCCGCCGCGGCCCACACGCACTTCCACTTACTCGTCATCACCTGTGCTCCCTGAAAACAAGAAACCGGGTTCCCCTCGTGACGAAGGAAACCCGGTTCCGTTGACCTGTGCAATACGGCGGCCGGTGCACGCTCGGGCCGCCATTTCGATCGTGCCGTCTCAGGCCGCCCTGGCCGGCTGTGCCAGCGCCGCTTCGAACACCTGCACCGCCTTCTGCATCTCCTCCATCGTCCCGATGGAGATGCGCACGTGCGAGCGTTCGTAGGGCGGGAAGTCGCGGCCGATGAGCACGCCCTGCTTGAGGCAGGCATCACGGAACTCACGAGCCGGACGCTTCACGTCCACGAAGATGAAGTTGGTCTGCGAGTCGGTGTGCGTGTAGCCCCGGTCCGCGAACCACTTCTGCGTGAAGCTGCGAGCCGCCTCGTTACGCTTCTGCTCGTCCTTCACCCAGGTGTCGGGCACGGCCAGCGCCGCGCGCGCGCCCTGGAGTCCCAGCACGCTGATGTTGCCGGTGCCGTCCCAGGCGGCCATGCGGGCAATGGTGTCCTTGTGACCGATGGCATAGCCGATGCGCAGCCCCGCCATCCCGAAACACTTCGAGAAGGTACGGGCCACCACCACGCGCGGGTTGTCCACCGCGAGCGGAATCATCGTCTCGTAGCCAGGCATGGTGCCGTACTCGAAGTAGGC
>CAZZGM010000006.1:11582-21749 GCA_964653955.1 uncultured Bifidobacteriaceae bacterium
TAGGCCTCGTCCACCAGCACGGTGGTGTCGGGCGACGCTTTCATCAGCGTGGCCAGATAGGCCCGCGTGTCGGAGCCCGTGATGGCCGTACCGACCGGGTTGTTCGGGTTGCAGTAAAACACCAGCCCGGCACCCTTCGATGCCTGCTGCATGGCGTCGAGGTCCATCTTCAGGCCCTCGCCCAGCTTCACGCCGGTAATGGGATGCCCCATCAGACGCGCGTAGTCGGCGCACTCCTCGTAAGCCGGAATGGCGGCAACGAGACCCGCGGTTTTCGTCGTGAACACATGCGTGGACGTACGGAGGATCTGCGTCGAGCCCGATCCCAGCAGCACGTTCTCGCGCGTCACGCCATGCTTCTTTGCCACCAGTTCCGATACTTCTTCGGCCGTGGCAAACGGGTAACGGCCTGCCTCCGGGAAGGCACCGCGCACACCGGCCAGCACGTCGGGGTGGCAGCCGAGCGGATTTTCGTTGCTCGACAGGATGATGGACGGCGCCGGTCCCGGCGTCGGTTGGATGCCCTGGGCAAACAGCGACGCCTCACGTCCGCGCGCGCCAATCCACAACCCGGCGGCGCCGGCGCCCAGCGTCTGGACGAACGAACGTCGCGACAGCGACATGGTGAAAGCCTCCTTGGACATGATTACCGCCCGGCCTTGCTGGACGTCGTGGTCGTGCTGCCCAGCACCTTCCGGAATACCCCGACGGCCGTCTGCATCTCCGCCATCGTGCCCAGGGAGATACGACAGTGCGTCTTTTCGTACGGCGGGAAGTCACGCCCCACCAGCACGCCCGCCGCGCGGCAGGCATCGCGGAAGCCGGCTGCCGGCCGCTTGATGTCCATGAACAGGAAGTTGGTGTGCGAGTCGGTGCCGCTGATGCCCATGTCGGCAAACGCCTTCACCGTGAACGCCCGCACCTCGGTGTTGCGCGTGCGCTCGGCCTCGATGTGCCGCTGGTTTTCGAACGCCGTCACGGCGCCGCCCAGCGTCAGCGTTCCCAGTCCGTACGGTGTCTTGAACGCCTGCATGGCCTTGATCGATGGTGCATGGCCAACCGCGTAGCCGGCACGCAGGCCCGCCATGCCATACGCTTTCGAGAACGTCCGCGTCACGAACACATTGGGCGTCGACAGCGCCACGTCCACCGCCGACTGGTACGACGGATCCGTCACGTAATCGTGATAGGCCTCGTCGATGAGAATGACCGTGTCGGGCGACGCCGAGCGAATGGCCTTCACCATGTCGGCCACGGCCGTCCTGCCGTGCACCGTGGCGGTGGGGTTGTTCGGGTTGCAGAAGAACACCAGGCCGGCGCCCTTCGACGCCTCCACCATCTTCTGGATATCAATCCGCAACTGGCCGTCCAGCGCCACTTCCTTGACCGGCACGCCCAGCCGCTTCGCCGTATCGCGCGGGTTCTCGAACGACGGCCACGCGGTCACCAGCGGCTTCGACGATGAGACGAAGGCACGAACGGCGTGGGTGAGAATTTCGCCCGAGCCGGGCCCCAGCAGCACGTTCTCGTTCTTCGCCGAGAAGTGTGCGGCCAGTGCCGACACCAGCGCGCCCTCCGTCTGCCTGGCGTTGAACGGGTAGCGAGCGGCTTCCGGGAACTTGCCGACAATCGCGTCCAGCACGTGCTGGCCGGGACCGAGCGGGTTCTCATTACTGGCGATGCGGATGAGCGCGCTTCCGCTCCCACCCTGTTCGCCGTACTCCATCATGCCGGCTTCGCGCCCGCGTGCCGCAATCCACTCGGCATGAGCAGACGGGCGACCAGACGAAAGACGTTGAAAGAGTCGCCGACGGGTCAGCGACATATGGTGCCTCCTTGGGGTGCTGGGGACGTAATACGACCGGGGATCATACACCCCTTTCATATGTTTTCGAGATGTATTTCAGTCAATCTGCGCGTGCGATACGATGACCGTCGCGTGGCGTCCCCCTTCGAACTGGCCGCCCTGGCCATCGTCGGGGTCGTGGCCGGCACCATCAACGTCGTCGCCGGCGGCGGTTCCTTCCTGACCATCGCCATCCTGCTCTTTTTCGGCTTGCCGGCGGGGGTGGCCAACGCCACCAATCGCGTCGGCGTCCTGCTCCAGAACATCACCGGCCTGTGGGGCTTTCATCGCAGTGGCGCCCTGGACCTCCGGTGGGCCGGCCGCGCCTGCCTGCCGGCTCTGGCCGGCGCGGGACTCGGCGCCTGGCTGGCCCTGCGCATTCCCGACTTCGCCTTCACGCGCGTCCTGTCCACGGCCATGCTGGCCATTGCGGCCTGGTCTATCTGGTCGTCGCGGCGCCGGAACCGCGCGGCGCAGCGTGCCGAGGATGGCTCACTCACTTCCCCCTCGAGCGATGCGCCATCACGCCGGCACACCGTACTCCTGTGGGCCGGCTTCTTCCTGACCGGCATCTACGGTGGCTTCATCCAGGCCGGCGTGGGATTTTTCATTCTGGGCCTTACCAGTGCCGCGGGTCTCGATCTCATTCGCGGCAACGCCATCAAGCTGCTGAGCGTGCTGCTCATGACGCTGCTGTCGCTGGCCATGTTTGGTGGCGCCGGCACCGTCGACTGGGGACGTGGCCTGGCGCTGGGGCTCGGCAACGCCGTTGGCGGACTGCTGGGCGTGCGGCTGGCCGTGCTGCGCGGACAGCAGTGGCTGGAGCAGGCGGTCACGGCCGCGGTGGTGCTGTTTGCCGTGCTGCTCTGGCTCATGTAGCCGTAACCAGATCTGTTACATCGCTTTGATAAGCTACCCGGCGTGTCGTTGCCCCGTGCCGCAGCACTGCCGGGACGGCGGTCGCGGCGCCGCCGCGGTGCCGGTCCGCCACCGGCGTCGGTCAGTCCACTCCCCGTGGACTGGTCCCTTCTCGATCCCGCGGATCTCTCGGCTCACGCCCTCTATATCAACCGCGAGCTCAGCTGGCTCGAGTTCAACCGGCGCGTGCTCGTCCAGGCCCAGGATGGGTCGCACCCGCTCCTGGAACGCGTGAAGTTCCTGGCCATCGCGGCCACGAACCTGGACGAGTTCTTCATGGTGCGCGTGGCCACCATCCTGAAGAAGTTCCGCGCCGGCATCGAAGACACCTCGTTCGACGGCCTGAGCACGGGTGACGAACTGGTGCACATCCGGCGGCGCGCGCTGGCGCAGAAGGACGAGCAGACGGCGTGCTGGTCGCACGACCTGCGGCCGCTGCTGGCGGCCGAGGGCATCGTCTGGCTCGAACCTTCCGACTACACGCCGGCCGTGGACCAGTGGCTCGCACAGCACTTCAAGACCCAGATCTTTCCGGTGCTGACGCCGCTGGCCTTCGACCCGGGACATCCGTTCCCCTACATCTCCAACCTCAGCATGAACCTGGCCGTACGCGTGCGGCACGGCGGGCGCACCAAGTTCGCCCGCGTGAAGGTGCCGGGCATGCTGCCGCGGTTCATCCAGTTGCCGGAAGGGCTGGCGCCCCAGGGCGGCACGGCGTTCGTCTTTCTCGAAGATGTCATCCGGCGCAACGTGCACGAGTTGTTTCCCGGCACGCAGGTGGAAGGCGCCCACATCTTCCGCGTCATCCGTGACACCGACATGGTGATCCAGGAAGACGAGGCCGACGACCTGCTCGAAACGGTGGACCGCGGTCTGAAGCAGCTCCGCTACGGTGCGCTGTCGCTGCTGCAGGTGGAATCGGACATGCCGCGGCGGGTACTGAACATCCTCATCGAGAACTTCGAAATCGACGAGGACACCGTGTCGCGCACCAGCAGCCGCATGGGCTTTGGCGACTGGCACGCACTCACGCGCCTCCACCGCCCCGCGCTGAAGGACCCGGTGTTCATCCCGCACACGCTGTGGGCACCCGAAGACGCCGACCGCGTGTTCGAGCAGATTGCCGATCAGGACTTCCTCGTCCACCACCCATTCGAGTCGTTCACCTCGGTGGAAACCTTCCTGCGCGCGGCCATTACCGATGCGCATGTAGTGGCCATCAAGATGACGCTCTACCGCATCGGCGCCAACTCGCCGCTGGTGGACCTGCTCATCGAGGCCGCCGAGCAGGGCAAGCAGGTGGCCGTCCTGGTCGAACTGAAGGCGCGCTTCGACGAACGCAACAACATTGCATGGGCGACACGGCTCGAAGCCGCCGGCGTGCACGTGGTGTACGGGCTGGTGAACGTCAAGGTGCACTGCAAGCTGTGCCTGGTGGTGCGGCAGGAAACCGACGGCATCCGGCGTTACGCCCACATCGCCTCGGGCAACTACAACCGCACCACGTCCCAGGTCTACACCGACCTCGGTCTCTTCACCGCGGACGAACGGATCCTCGAGGACGTCACGGAAGTTTTCAACGCACTCACGGGCTACTCCAGCCGCCGCTCCTACCATGCGCTGCTGGTGGCACCGGGTGGTCTGCGGCAGGGCTTCCATGCGCTCATCGAGCGCGAGATGGCCCACGCCGAAGCCGGCCGCCCGGCCGGCATCGTCATCAAGAACAATGCCGTGGCCGATCCATCCATGATCCGCGCGCTCTACCGTGCGTCGCAGGCCGGTGTGCCCATCGACATGATCGTGCGGGGCGTCTGCTGCCTGCGCCCGGGCATTCCCGGCATCAGCGACCGGATTCGTGTCCGCTCCATTGTCGGGCGGTTTCTCGAACACTCACGCATCTACGCATTCGAGAACGGCGGCGCACCGGAGGTGTACATCGGCAGCGCCGACCTGATGGAACGCAACCTCGACCGCCGCGTCGAGGTGCTGTGTCCGGTCTCGGACCCCGATCTGCGGCAGCATCTCCGCGACGTCGTCCTGGCGGCCGTGAGCGCCGACAACCGCCGGGCCTGGACGCTCCGCACCGACGGCACCTACACGCGCGACGACGCCCCCGACGACGATGAGGCGGTGGACGCGCAGCGTGTGCTGCTCACCCACTACACCTCGGCTGACCGGTCCTGAAGCGCCCGCCGTGGTGTACACTTGTCAGTTGTGTCGTCAATCGTTCTGATTGGCCCCACCGACGCGCTCGCCTCCCTCCGCGAGCAGTTCTCGGCGGACAAGGAAGTTCAGACGTTCTCGGAACACGACGTGCGCGCGGCCGTGGAGTTCATTGCCACGACGCGCCCGGCCGTCGTCGCAATGGAGGAGAGCTTTGCCGTGAGTCCGCGCGGCGAGGCGCTGGTTGGCCGCATCATGGACGACCCGGCGCTGCAGTCGTGCGAGATTCGGGTGCTGGCGGACACGAGGGAGACGTCCGGTTCGAACGGCGACGGAGCTCTCGACGCGCCGGCAGAGGTTCCGTCCGACGTGCCGACCATAGCCGTGCCCCTTGCGGCCGCGCAGCCGGCGCTCGACTTCCGGGGCACGCGGCGCGTCATCCGGCAGCGGATGACGGATGGCCTGGCCGTCACTGTCGACGGTAATCCGGCCGTGCTCGTGGATCTCACCACGCTCGGCGCCCAGGTGTTGTCGCGGATCGTGCTCAGGCCCAACCAGCGGGTGCGCCTGCTGCTGCCGGAGGGCATCACCGACGCCAAGAAGGTGCTGCGGTGCCAGGGATCGGTGGTGTGGGCGTCGTTCGAGATGCCGGCGGGCCAGCCGCCGCGCTACCGCGCCGGGCTGCGGCTGTCGGGCGTCGATCTCGACGCCCTCCAGGCATTCGTGGACCGGCACCGCGTGCCGGCAGCCGCCGAACTGTCAGGCGAGCCGGGCTGAGGCTTCCGGAAACCAGGTGCTCGCGATGCTGTCCTCGCGCAGGATGGTTTCGTGGCGATCGGACCCCGTCGACACGAGCGCCACCGGCACGCCGCTCACTTCTTCCAGACGAGCCACATAACGCTTCGCTTCGGCCGGCAGGTCGTCGAACCGCGTCACGCCGCGCGTGGGTGACGTCCAGCCGGGCCAGGTTTCGTATACCGGCGTGCAGGCACTCGTGCCCTGGCTGTCGGCCGGAAACTCCGTCAGCGTCCGTCCGTCCACCTGATAGCCCGTGCAGATGTCGATGGATGGCAGTCCATCGAGTACGTCGAGTTTGGTGAGCGCGAGTGCGTCGATGCCGTTGACGCGGACGGCGTAACGTACGGCCACGGCGTCGTACCAGCCACAGCGGCGCGGCCGCCCCGTCGAGGCGCCATACTCCTGCCCACTGTCCCGCAACCGATCGCCCCTCTCGCCCAGCAGTTCCGTGGGCAGCGGGCCTTCGCCCACGCGCGTCGTGTAGGCCTTGGCCACGCCCAGCACACCATGCACGGCCTTCGGCGCAATGCCAAGGCCGGTGCAGGCGCCACCGACGGAGGCATTCGACGAGGTGACATACGGATAGGTGCCATGATCGATGTCGAGCATGGTGCCCTGCGCGCCTTCGATGAGAATCCGCTGGCCCTGCCGCATCGCCTGATCGAGCGCCAGCGATACGTCACCGGTCCACGGACGCAGCCGTTCGCCCTGCTCGAGCAGCTGCTCGTACACGGCGCGCCAGTCCATCTTCGTATCCTTGATGATCTGGTTGCGGGCATGCACGTTCTCGCGAACCGCGTCCGCCAGCGCCTGCGTGTGCACCAGATCACACACGCGGATACCACGCCGTCCGATCTTGTCCTCGTAGGCCGGGCCGATGCCGCGCGACGTCGTGCCGATGCGGCGTTCGCCGCGCCGCGCTTCACTCAGCACGTCGAGTTCACGATGGTACGGAAGGATGAGGTGTGCCCGCTCGCTGATGAGCAGCCGGTCGCCCACTTCGATACCGAGTTCCGCCAGGCGATCGATTTCCGAAAAGAGCGCCTGTGGATCCACCACCACGCCGTTGCCAATCACGCACTGCACGCCGGGATGGAGGATGCCCGACGGGATGAGGTGCAGCACGAATTTCTTGCCGTTGACATACACCGTGTGGCCGGCGTTGTGCCCGCCCTGGTATCGCGCGACGATGCTGAAATGGGGCGTGAGCAGATCGACGATCTTGCCCTTGCCTTCGTCTCCCCACTGCGCGCCGAGGACCGCCATGTTCATGTTCCTTACTGTATCCTATGGCGCATGATTCTCCTCGACGGTGATGCCCTGACGCTCGACGCGCTCGTGTCGATTGCCGACCACGATGCGCCGGTCGGTCTCACCGATGCCGCCCGCGCCCGCGTGACGGCTTCACGCAACGTCGTGGATCGTCTGGCCGAGGGCGATGCACCCGTGTACGGCGTGAACACCGGTTTCGGCAATTTCGCGGAAACACGTATTGCGCGTGACGAACTGACCGCCCTGCAGTTGAACCTCGTGCGGAGTCACGCTGCGGGTGTCGACGATCCGCTGCCGCCGCGCGCCGTGCGCGCCATGATGGCACTGCGCGCCAACGTGCTGGCCAAGGGCTACTCGGGCATCCGCCTCGAAACGCTGGAGGCGCTGCTGGCACTGCTCAACCGTGGCGTGCACCCGCGTGTGCCGGCCCGTGGCTCGGTGGGCGCCAGCGGCGACCTGGCACCGCTCGCTCACCTCGCGCTGGTACTGGTGGGCGAAGGACACACGTGGGACGGCAGCCGTGCGACCGACGCCGCGGAGGCGCTGGCCAGGGCGGGGCTCTCGCCCGTGACGCTGGCGCCGAAGGAAGGTCTGGCGCTCATCAACGGCACACAGGCGTCGGCGGCGGTGCTCGCGCTCGCGCTCGATGGCGCCGAGCGCCTCGCCCGCGCCGCCGACATCGTGGCGGCGCTCAGCATCGATGCGCTGCTCGGGTCGCGCAAGCCATTCGATCCACGCATTCATGCGGCCCGGCCGTTCGAAGGCCAGGCGACCTCGGCCGCCAATCTGTGGCGCCTGCTCGACGACAGCGCGCTCAACCGCTCGCACGCCGACTGCGGGCGCGTGCAGGACGCCTACTCGCAGCGTTGTGTACCGCAGGTGCACGGCGCGGCGCGGGAAGCGCTCGCGTGGGTCCGTCATATCGTGACGATCGAGATGAATGCCGCCACCGACAACCCGATGGTGTTTGCCGACGAGGCCGAAATGGTGTCCGGCGGCAACTTCCACGGCGCGCCCGTCGCGCTGGCGGCCGACATGATGGCGATGGCCGTCACGCAGCTGGCCACCATCAGCGAACGCCGTTCGGAACGGCTCGTCAACCCGGCGCACAGCGGCCTGCCGGCGTTCCTCATCAGCCGCGGCGGCCTCCAGTCCGGCCTGATGATGGCGCAGGTCACGGCAGCGGCGCTGACCTCGGAACTCAAGACGTTGTGTCATCCCGCGTCGGCCGACACCATTCCGACGTCGGCCAACAAGGAAGATCACGTCAGCATGAGCATGGCCGCGGCACTCAAGGCCGAACGTGCCCTCGTCCTGGCACGGCACGTGCTCGCGGTGGAACTGCTGTCGGCCTGTCAGGCCGTGGACCTGCGTGCGCCGGTCGAAAGCAGTGCGCCGCTGATGGCCGCGCACGCGGCCGTGCGCGCGGTGGTCCCGTCGCTCATCGACGACCGTCCGCCGTCGCCGGACATCGAAGCCATCTCCCGCCTCATCGCCGGCGGTGTACTCGAAGACGCAATTGGCGCCGTTGTCAACTGATCGTCATATTTTTTTCAGTTTGACAACACGCGCCACGCTGCTTAGTTTCTAACCTTTCGTCCGCTCGCCGGTCGCATTCCCGAGTTCGTCTATACCGATGACTGCCTCTGCCCGTCCCATCCGCGCTCCACGCGGCACGTCGCTGACGTGCCAGGGGTGGCCGCAAGAAGCCGCCCTCCGCATGCTGATGAACAATCTCGATCCCGAGGTCGCCGAACGGCCGGACGAACTCGTGGTGTACGGCGGCACCGGCCGCGCCGCGCGCTCCTGGGACGCCTTCGATGCCATCGTCCGCTCGCTGCGCGCGCTGGCCGCCGACGAAACGTTGCTGGTGCAGTCGGGCAAACCCGTAGGTGTCTTCCGTACTTCCACGCACGCGCCGCGCGTGCTCATTGCCAACTCGAACCTCGTACCGAAGTGGGCCACGTGGGACACCTTCCGTGAACTCGAGGACCGGGGTCTCACGATGTACGGCCAGATGACCGCGGGCAGCTGGATTTACATCGGCTCGCAGGGCATCCTGCAGGGCACCTACGAAACGCTGGCGGAGGTGGCGCGCCGTCATTTCGGTGGCAGCCTGGCCGGCACCATCACGGTCACCGCCGGTCTCGGCGGCATGGGCGGAGCCCAGCCACTGGCCGTGACGATGAACGACGGCGTGGCGATTGTGGTGGAGGTGGATCCCGTTCGTATCGAGCGGCGGCTGCAGAGCCGCTATCTCGACGTGCAGACCGCCAGCCTCGACGAAGCGCTGACCATGGCGCGTGCCGCCGCGGATGCCCGCGAAGCACGATCCATCGGCCTGCTGGCCAACGCCGCTGACGTGCTGCCGGAAATGGTGCGCCGCGGCTTCACACCCGACATCGTGACGGACCAGACCTCGGCCCACGATCCGCTGGTGGGCTACGTGCCCAACGGGCTGACGCTGGAGGAGGCCGCGGCGCTGCGTACGGCCGACCCGGCGGAGTACGAACGCCGCAGCGTGGCCGCGATGGGCGCGCACGTGGCCGCGATGCGCGCCATGCAGGACCGCGGAGCCATCGCGTTCGACTACGGCAACAACATCCGCGCCCAGGCCGTGCGCGCGGGCGTCTCGGATGCGTTCACCATTCCCGGATTCGTTCCCGAGTACATCCGTCCGCTGTTCTGCGAAGGCAAGGGGCCGTTCCGCTGGGCCGCGCTCTCGGGTGATCCCGAAGACATCCGCGTCACCGACCGGGCCGCGCTCGAGATGTTCGCGCACGACGAAGCGTTGTGCCGCTGGATTCGCATGGCCGGCGAACGTGTGGCGTTCCAGGGCCTGCCGGCCCGCATTTTCTGGCTGGGTTACGGCGAACGCGCGCGCTTCGGCCTGCGGCTGAACGAACTGGTGCGCACCGGCGCCGTGTCGGCGCCCATTGTCATCGGACGCGATCACCTCGACACGGGATCGGTTGCGTCGCCCAATCGCGAAACCGAAGCCATGCGCGACGGCAGCGACGCCATTGCCGACTGGCCCATCCTGAACGCGCTGCTGAACGCGTCGGCCGGCGCCACCTGGGTTTCGGTCCACCACGGCGGCGGTGTCGGCATTGGATATTCGCTGCACGCCGGCATGGTGATCGTGGCCGACGGCACGGCCGAAGCGGACG